>CAYHJH010000213.1:1419-3463 GCA_964356605.1 uncultured Anaerolineaceae bacterium | reverse complement strand
CTTTCGCCATCGGCCGCCGCTTGGACGAGTAAACGCGCCAAGTCTGTGGCGTGGATGAGCGAGTAGCGCTGATTTGGCGCCACCGGGACCAGATGGATCCCCAGCTTTACCAGCCGAAACATCTTGAACACGTCCCGGTCCCACTGGCCGAACACAATCGGCGCCCGAACGATGGTCAGCGGAATCAAGCCGCCAAGCGCTCTGGCGGCTTGCTCGCCGGCCAGCTTGCTGCGTCCATAGTTGGAAATGGGCACGGACGGATCGTGCTCGCTGCGGGGCCGATCCTTTGGATTTGGGCCGGCAGCAGCCAGCGAGGAGAGCACGACCAGCGTTGGGGGTGAGCTGGAGCGTGCGCAGGCCTCCGCCAGATTCCGGGTGCCAACTTCGTTGACTGAATGGAATCCCTGCGCTGACTTGGCGGTGAGGGCCGCGGCCAGATGGTAAACCACTCCGACGCTAGCGAGGGCAGGTTCCAGGGTGGTTGGGTCAGTGATGTCGCCGATCTGCAGGAAGAGCTGCGCGGTCGGCAGGCGGCTGGTGTCAGAGGTCGGGCGCACCAGGCAGGTGACCTGGTCGCCCTTCTCGATCAGCGCGCTAACTACGTGGTGGCCGATGAAGCCGGTGGCTCCGGTGACCAGTACCCGGTCATTCAATCAAGCCTAACTCCCGACCTACCTCTCCCAGGATGTTGAGTGCCCGGTCGATCTCCTCGTCGGTGTGGGTGGCCATGTAGCTGGTGCGCAGCAGGCATTGGTCCGGAGGCACAGCGGGCGCCACGACCGCGTTGGTGTACAGGCCGGCCTCGAAACACATCTTCCAGGCTATGAAGGTCTTTTCCATCTCGCCGATGATGATCGGGATGATTGGAGTAGTGCTGGCTCCGGTCCGGAACCCCAACCGCTTCAGACCCGCGCGCATGCGTTCGGTGACTTCCCACAGCCGTTCAATCCGCTCCGGTTCATTCTCCATGATGTCCAGCGCTGCCAGCACCGCCGCCACGCTGGAGGCCGGCATCGAGGCGCTGAAGATCAGCGAGCGGGCGTGGTGCTGGATGTAGTGGATCACATCTTTGCCGCCCGCGATGAATCCGCCCAGCGAAGCGAACGACTTGCTGAAGGTACCCATGATGAGGTCGACCTGGTCGGTGACCCCAAAGTGTGCGGCCGTGCCGCGGCCGCCGCCCATCACGCCGATGCTGTGCGCGTCGTCCACCATGATCCGGGCACCGTGCCGCTTGCAGATCTTCACCAGCTCGGGCAGCGGCGCCACGTCGCCTCCCATGCTGTAAACGCCGTCCACCACGACCATCCGGCCGGTGTCCTTGTCGATCTTGGCCAGCACCCGGTCGAGGTGGTCCAGGTCGTTGTGTGAGAAACGGCGCATCTCGCCCAGCGCCAGCATGCAACCATCTACAATGCTGGCGTGGTCGTCCTTGTCGGCGATCACCACGTCGCCGCGGCCGACCAGGCAGGAGATCACGCCCAGATTGACCTGGTAGCCGGTGCTGAAAACCAACGCTGCCTCCATGCCGACATAATTCGCAAGGCGGGCCTCGGCTTCCATGTGCAATGCCAGCGTGCCGTTGAGGAAGCGGGAGCCGGTGCAGCTGGTGCCGTAGCGCTTTACAGCGTCGATGGCGGCCTGGCGGACGCGCGGGTCGGTGGTCAGGCCGAGGTAGTTGTTCGAACCGATCATCAGGATCTTGCGGCCGTCGATCACGACCTCGGTCCCCTCGGTGTCTTGCAGCGGCAAGAAATAGGGGTACAGCCCGATCTCCTGCAGGTGGCGGGCGTCGGTCCAGCTGAAGGCCTTCTCAAAGATGTCCATGCCGCGTTCCAGCTACGATCCTTCGAGAGGATAAGCCCCCCGTAGGCGATTGTCAAACCCCGAGGCCATCGAGGCGGAACTATCCGCTTGACAGTGCGGCCCCAGCTTCTATAATGGCTTGCACGCCTATCGCCCCTCGTCGTGCTGATGAGGGGCGCACTTGTTTATTGAGGGAGGCGGCGATGATTGACATTCAATTGATCCGCAGAAACCCGGA
>CAYHJH010000213.1:0-1319 GCA_964356605.1 uncultured Anaerolineaceae bacterium | reverse complement strand
GGCAGCCGCTTCTATGTGCTGAAGGGCGCCGGGGCCCGGCTGCAGCGGGCGCTGATCGCGTGGATGCTGGATCTGCACCTTAGCCGACACGGTTACACCGAGATCTATCCGCCGGCGGTCGTCAAAGAGCAGTGCATGTGGGGCGCCGGCCAGATGCCCAAGTTCGTGGACAACATTTACCGCGACGCCGAGGAGGATCTGTGGCTGATCGGCACCGCCGAGATCCCGCTCACCAACCTGCACCGGGATGAGATCCTGGAGGCCGACCAGCTTCCACTGAGCTACGTGGCCTACACCCCCTGTTTCCGACGGGAAAAATTCTCAGCCGGCCGCGATGTGCGCGGCATCAAGCGCGGCCATCAGTTTGACAAGGTCGAGATGTACAAGTTCACCGCCCCGGAGGACTCGTACAAAGCGCTGGAGCAGATCGTGGAAGACGCCTGCGACGTCTGCCGCGGCCTGGAGATCCCGTTCCGAGTGGTCCAAATGGTCACCGGCGACCTGGGTTTCACCGCAGCCAAAAAATATGATGTCGAGATCTGGGCTCCCGGCTCGCAGGAATGGCTGGAGGTCAGCTCGGCCAGCAACTGTGAGGCCTTTCAGGCCCGCCGAACCAACATCCGCTTCCGGCGGAAGCCCGGAGCCAAGCCTGAATTCGTCCACACCCTGAACGGCTCCGGCCTGGCACTACCGCGCACTCTGATCGCCGTGCTGGAAAACTATCAGGAGAAAGATGGCAGTGTGGTGGTGCCGGCGGTCCTGCAGCCGTGGATGGGCGGCATCGAACGGATCGAGGCCGTCGGCTGACGTGGACAATCAGGCCTGGAGTCAGTTCGGCGCGATCGAGGACTTGGGTCGATCTGTAGAGATGTCGGTCTGATGGAAACCCTGCTTACGATCGTCGCCGGGACGCTGATGGTCGTCGGGCTAGCGGGCATCTTCCTGCCCTTTGTGCCAGACACTCTCTTGATCTGGGGTGCAGCGCTGGGGTACGGGCTGCTGGTCGGCTGGGGAGTTTCGGGCCCCTGGCTGTTTGGCCTGATCACGCTGCTCGGGCTGCTGGCTGCGGCGGCGGAGGCCTGGGTGAGCAGCGCAGGCGCCTTCAAAGCCGGCGCCTCGCCCTGGTCTATCCTGGCAGGTCTGGCGGGCGGCGCGCTGGGATTCTTCGTATTTCCGCCGCTGGGAGTGGCAATTGGGCTGCTGACCGGTACGTTTTTGGTAGAGTATTTGCGGCGGAAGGATGCCCGGCAGGCCGTACGCGCCATGGTGGGGATCGGCTTGGGTTACGGGGTTTCGTTTGGAGTGAAGCTGATCCTGGG
>CAYHJH010000212.1:0-3470 GCA_964356605.1 uncultured Anaerolineaceae bacterium | reverse complement strand
GGAGGGGATGCGTGCGTCCCTGGATGAACTGCTGGAGACCGGCGGATCTCGGACGCAGGACAGGCCCTTCGGCTTAGCTCAGGGCAAGCTGATGACCGCAATTCATGTTCGGAGGCCGGAGCGGCTGGCCTATGAACAAGTCGCTCGCTCCCCCGCCGACCGTCCGCTGGTGTGTGCAGCGGCGGCGTTGTTCGACCGCGCGCAGAAGGTGCGGGTAGCACTCGGGGGGTTCGGATCCCGGCCGATCCTCGTTGATCGCGGTGAGGACGGGCTGGAGGGAGCTATCGAGCGCGCCGGCAACGCGGCCCAAGCGGCGTATTCCCGCGCGGCCGACGCGTGGGCAGGCGCGGAGTTCCGCTCGGCCGTCGCCGGCACGCTGGTCCGCAGAGTAGTAAGCGAGGTCTTGACTGGATGAAACCCGGGTGCACATCGTGCCGCCAGGCAAGGAACATTGACCGCGCTCAATTCGGTCAGCCCGAGGCAATGATTCGGTGAAGCTCGGATTCGATCTCAACGGTCATTCGGTGACCACCGACCTCCCGGCATCCACCACTTTGCTGACGGCCCTGCGGGAGCAGCTCGGTGTCTTTGGCGTCAAACATGGGTGCGAGACCGGCGAATGCGGCGCCTGCACGGTTCTGCTCGATGGCCGGCCGGTTAACTCCTGCGTGATGTTGGCCATCCAGATCAACGGACGGAGCCTGCGGACCATCGAGGCCTTCGGGCAACATCCGGATCTGGGCTGGCGAAAGACCAGTGGACTGAATCCGCTTCAGGCGGCCTTCGTCGAAACCGGCGCCATCCAGTGCGGGTATTGCACTCCCGCCATGTTGCTGGCCGCCCAGGCACTGCTGGAGACGGACCCCGCACCGAGCGAAGCTCAAGTTCGGGAGGCCTTCTCGGGGGTCTTGTGCCGCTGCACTGGCTACTTGAAACCGGTCCAGGCGGTTCTGCGCGCGGCGGCTGCCATGCGCGGTGAGGACGTGGAACCCATCGGGGGAGCCATCCCCGTTCCGCCGGAGCTCTTCGGCACGTCCGAGGAAGAGGCCCGCGGCCCGATCGCTCCCGGTGGGGGAGTCGAGTTGCTCACACGAACCAGCGTGATGCCGCGCATGAAAGTCGTGCCCGAGACCGAGACCTTGCGGTCGGTTGGCAAGCCGGCCCCGAAGGTAGACGCGGTCAAGCTGGCGCAGGGCAAGCCAGCCTTCGCGGCCGACATAGAAATGCGCGGCATGCTGATCGCCAAGCTACTCAAGAGCCCGCACGCCCACGCCCGCATCGTACGGATCGACGCTTCCAAGGCCAGGGCGCTGCCGGGAGTGGCTGCAGTGCTCACCTGGAAGGACCTCCCGCGAGTCGTATACTCCACCGCCGGCCAATCGGATCCCATCCCCGGCCCGCTCGACACATTTTCGCTGGACAACAAGGTTCGATTTGTCGGCGATCGAGTTGCCATTGTGGCAGCCGAAACCGAGCAGATCGCCGAGCAGGCGCTCGAGCTGGTCGAGGTCGAGTACGAGCAGCTCCCTGCCATTCTCGATCCCACCAAAGCGACGGTTGATGGCGCGCCGCGCATCCATGATGAAGCCGAATATGTGAACTTCGGGGAATCGGATCCCAGCCGCAACCTGGCCGCCGAAATTCGCGTGGACATCGGAGATGTAGAGAAAGGATTCCGCGAAGCCGACCTGATCGTGGAAGGTACTTACGGTGTTCCCAAAGTTCAGCAGGCCTCGATCGAGCCGCATGTGGTCGTGACCTATTGGGATGAGGACGATCGTCTGGTCATCCGCACCAGCACCCAGGTCCCGTTCCACGTCCGTCGCCAGCTGGCTCCGGTTCTCGGACTTCCACTGAAGCGGATCCGAGTGATCAAACCGCGCATCGGCGGGGGCTTCGGTGGCAAGCAGGAGGTCATGATCGAGGACGTCGCTGCCCACCTGACCATCGCAACCGGCCGCCCGGTCCGCTTCGAGTACACCCGCGCCGAGGAGTTCGGCGCCGCCCGCTCTCGCCACCCGATGCGATTCCGGATGAAGACCGGCCTCAAGCGCGACGGCACGATCACTGCCAACGCGATGCACTGCCTGAGTGACACCGGCGCCTACGGCTGCCACGCGTTGACAGTGGCCGGCAACACTGGCCACAAGGCCATGGCCCTCTACGTCGGCGACGGGCCGTATCGCAAGTTGCCCAACATCCGCTTTCATGCCGATATCGTCTACACCAATACTCCTCCCTCCGGCGCCTACCGCGGCTACGGCGTGCCGCAGGGGTTCTGGGCGGTCGACCGCCACATGGAGAACATTGCCCGAAAGATGGGGCTCGACCCGATCGAGTTCCGGCTCAAGAACGCACTGCGGGCCGGCGAGCTGCAGCCGTTCAGCACGGCCTGGTCGGAGGGGCGCGAACCCCGGCCGGAAACCGTCCATACCTGCGGGTTAGTAGAATGCGTCGAGCAGGGGTCGGCCGCGATCGATTGGTCCAGCAAGCATTCAAACCAGGACTGGCACCGCGTGTCCGGCAAGCCGTATCTGCGACGTGGGATCGGGGTGGCCATGGTGATGCAGGGGACCGCCATCCCCTACTTGGACATGGGCGCGGCGAGCATCAAGATCAACGAGGATGGCTCATTCAACTTGCTCGTCGGCGCCACTGATTTGGGGACGGGGTCGGACACCGTACTGGCGCAGCAGGCCGCCGAAGTGCTGGGCGTGCCGCTGGAAGACGTGGTGATCTACTCTTCGGACACGGACTTCACGCCCTTCGACAAAGGCGCCTACGCCTCCAGCACCACTTACATTTCCGGCGCCGCGGTGGTCAAGGCGGCTGAGCTGGTGGCCGAACGGATTCGGGCGCGGGCGGCCCGCATGCTTTCTGTGCAGGAGAACGGGCGAGTGCTGCCGGAGCAGATTCGGTTGGCGGACGGCCGCGCCTGGGCGCCAGACGGCCGGTCAGTGACGATGGGGCAGGTCGCCCTCAATGCGCTGCACCACGAGGACCAGGAACAGATCATGGGCGTGGCCTCCTACGTGTCGCCCGTCGCACCTCCTCCCTTCGCGGCCCAGTTCGCTGAGGTCACCGTGGATGTGGAGACCGGGCAGGTGACGGTCGACAAGCTGGTGATGGCGGTCGACTCGGGCGTGATCGTCAACCCGCTCACCGCCTCGGGCCAGATCGAAGGCGGAATGACCCAGGCGCTCGGCTATGCGGTGTGCGAGGAAATGCTTTATGACGACTCCGGCCGGCCGCGCGAGTTGGATTTTCGCGATTACCACATCTTCGCCGCGCACGAGATGCCCGAGCTGCAGACGCTGTTCGTGGAAACCTTCGAACCATCGCATCCGTTTGGCGTGAAGGCGGTCGCCGAGATCCCGATGGATGGGGTCGCGCCGGCGGTCGGAAATGCCGTGCTTGACGCCTGCGGCGCCAGCGTCAATGTGGCGCCGGTGACGCCGGAGAGGGTATGG
>CAYHJH010000211.1:1262-3479 GCA_964356605.1 uncultured Anaerolineaceae bacterium | reverse complement strand
CCCTTGGAGTTGGTCTGGTCTGAGTTGTACAGAACGTCCTCCGGGCAGAATTCGACGCACAGCTCGCATCCCTTGCAGCGCTCAGGGATGATGTAAACCTGGCCCCGCGGGGTGGTGATCTCTTTGAGGTCCAAAGGAACTCGTGCGAAGACCTGGGTCACGCGCCTGCGGCCTCCTCTGGCCGTGTTTCAGGCACCTGTGGTCGGATCACCGCGGCCCACACTCTCCTGGCGGATGCAAAAACCCGACCTCCGCGGAAGTCGGGCAAGTTGAGTGGACCCGGTCTAGGGTCGCTGGCCCCCTACTCATTCAGGTTGCCTTTGCCTCACCCAGGGCGTGCAGCCGGTGGATGCGTTACCACGTTCTCCACGCTGCGGTCCCCGGGCTTTCGAGAGACCTGCGACAAACAACTACTACCTGACCTCTCACCCCACCATTCCCAGTCAGGTACTCGCGATCCGCACTCGCCCCGTTGCCTGCTGCCATTAACCAAATTAATAGGGGCGCTGGCTCAAGCGTGTGCTTATCCTACGCTTTGGCTTTCGTCCTCTTCAAGTGACAAAGCTCACAATAGGCAGCGATGCAGCGCTCTCGGCTCCACGCGGCGCCTCGCTTCCCCAGGGTTAGGAAGGCCAAGACGCTCATATCCAGTCCCTGAACCTATGCAGCCTCGAAATCACCGTAGATTGAGTCTGGGGTCAGGATCTTCGGGAAGCGCATCCGCAGTTGCCTTCGGGCGTGATCGCACAGGTGGCAGGCGTCCGTGTATTTCGCCGCATGCGGCAGCTCGTAGCGCTGCACGAGTTCGGCTGGACCACCATAAAGCAGCGGTCCCGTGATGGGATGTGCGTCCGGGTCATAGGAGTCGCAGATCTCACGGAGCGGTGTCTCGAATAGGTTGCCGAGCGAGATCCCCTGGCAGATATGGAGGTTTCCAGAGGGATCCACATGTACACGGCCCGGCTCCCGCAGATTCTCATAAGGGCACTCTGTGAACTGCTCCCAGGGGTGCAGCCTGGCGCGTTGCGCCAGCTGAACTGCTGCGCGTCCGCGATACATGACTGCCGATTCGCCCGCCGGAAGCTGGCCAATCGCTGCCGCAGCATTCGTGTCTTCGGGTTGAGCGATACTGATGATGCCGACCGGGATTCGCAGTTGATCCGCCGCCTGGCGCGCGGTCTTCGCCTGAATACTGAGTCTCTCACTCCAGTGATACAGATCGCTGCTGATCGAGAGATCATCGATCAGCCCCGCGAACGGCCTCAGCCACTCGAGGGCGTCCTTCAAGTTGGTGGCCCAGTAACCATTGGACACAACGCCAACGCTGAATTCGAGCCTTGCTGCCTGCCTGACTCCTTTGAGCAGGATGGGATAGTAAAGAAAGGGCTCCCCGCCCTCGAAGTAGATCCACTCGGCTGAGCCAAGCTCCTTCGCTTGACACAGAATCCTCCAGATCTGGCTGGTGCTCATCGTGCCGCTCTGCCAGGGGCTGCCCCAAACGAAGCAGTGGTCGCATTCGAGATTGCATTGATAGGTAAGAAGGAGATGCAGCCCGGAGAGTTTCATGCTATGACCTCCTTCGCCGAAACAGAAGTAGAAGAAGCACCAAGGTAGATAGCGGCCATACCCAGGCCAGATCGCCGGGTCCCGCGGGACCTGTGACTGGCGCCGCCCTGCGGATTCTTATCAACCGGTAGTCTGCCAAGAGGGCCTTGAAGTCCTCGTTGGTGAGCTTCCTCGGATTCACGCCGAACAGCGGACCGGCAAAGCCGCTGGCAATGATCACCCGCCGGAGCAGGTCTGCACTGTTCTCTGCTTCCGTAACGTCTTCGGCGGTGCCCGCCCAGCGGCCGTCTGGCAGCCAGACCTCCACCCCAGGGTTGGACTGTAGGTTTCGGTACCAGTCTGCCGATCTGCCGAACGCCGCCGTGCAGTAGATGTCATCCCCGATACTGGCGTAGTTGACGGGAGTGAGGCGTGTCCAGCCGGTCTTCCTCCCACTGTGTCGAATCACCATCACGGATCCACCGTACTTCGTCCCGTTTCCCCATGAGCCAAGCCCAAGACGCCACATCAGGATCATGAATCTGTTGAAGACCTTGAAGATCCTGCGAAGGGGGTGCTCGGAGAGGCCTGAGATGTCCACGACTTGCACCAAGGTGCCGACCGCTACCTAGACCGAGCGAAGCGGATCTTGGTTGCGGGTATGGCTTCACC
>CAYHJH010000211.1:0-1162 GCA_964356605.1 uncultured Anaerolineaceae bacterium | reverse complement strand
TTCGCTGAGCTTCGGCCAAGCGGGGCTGGATGTTCGACATCCAGCTGCCAGGGGGCTCGCGAAATGTCACGAAGAAAAGGTGCATGCGGTACGTTTCCGGTCAGGGCGTGCTGTGTAGAATGAAGATGGGTCGATTGAGGCGCTCGAACATTTGGGTCGAGCCGAGAGGCGGTTGATCCGTGCTTCTCTCTAAGCGACTTGCCGACCTGCTGACTTCTAGCAGGTTCATGCTCGCGCTCGTCTTCGCCTGGCTGGGCCTGACCCGTGCGGCCGAGCTGTTGCCGGTCGCGAGTTTTCTGTTGCTGGCTTCTTGGATCAGCGATCTACTGGACGGACCGTTCGCCCGCCATGGCAGGGGAGAGACTACCTGGATTGGCGATCATGACCTGGAAGCCGACGTCTTCGTGTCGCTGGGAGGGCTGGCCTACCTGGTCGGGGCTGGCTTCCTGGCCCCCGCCTACGCGGCCGCTTACCTGCTGCTATGGGGAGTGATCTTCTGGCGCTGGGGCTGGAACCGTGAGCCGGCCATGCTGTTTCAGGCTCCGATCTATCTGTGGTTCATCATAGTTGCCATGCAGCACGCACCCCTGGCGGGCTGGTGGCTGATCGCCTATGTTGGCATTGTCCTCGTGCTCACCTGGCCTCGCTTCCCACGTGAGGTCGTCCCCGCATTCCTGGCGGGGATGTCCAGGGTAATGAAGGACAACTAGAAGGCCAAGAGACAACCGTACTTCTGGCTCTGCTCCGCTCACTAGTACAGACTCCCCCGTCACTACCCCGTCAGAAATGAACGATTCCCCGCCAGCACTGGTCCGACTTTCAGCACAGGATTGCTCGTTCCCAGACGTAGTCGCCGGCCGCACAGGCAGCCAACGACCGCCGTAACGGTTTCGTATCGGGCCGCATAGATACTGTATGACAGGAGGGCCGTCACCGGCGGCAGCAAGACCCTCGACGGGGGCGACGATACCGGCTGGCCGACTCAAGTCGTTCGCCGATCTGCTAACCACTTAAAAAGGGAGGAGAGTGGAATTGACCTGGCTGAGTTCGTTGAATGGGGCGCTCGCAATTTCGATCATGGCATTGATGAGTTTCGTCGGTCGGTCCTTTCTGGATGCCCGTTATGTACTCACCGAGGATATGCCGAACGCCAGCAAGGCCG
>CAYHJH010000210.1:0-3513 GCA_964356605.1 uncultured Anaerolineaceae bacterium | reverse complement strand
CCCGGTCCAGGCCCAGGTGCATCAGCTGGTTGATGTCGGACAAAACCCGGCCGCGAAGGCGCGCCTGCTCTCCGGAACCCTGAACTCCCTCCACTGCCCGGTGTGTGGGTACGAAGGGCAGCTTGCAACCCCGCTCGTCTACCACGATCCCACGAAGGAGCTCTTGCTGAGCTACATGCCGGTCGAGCTTGGGATTTCCAAGAACGAGCAAGAGCGGATCCTGGGCCGACTGATCAATGAAGCGATCGAGCGGCTGCCGGCAGAACAGCGAAAGGGGTATCTGCTGCAGCCGCAAACGGTGCTGACCCCCCAAGGGATGGTCGAACGAATCCTGGCAGCGGATGGCATCACTAAAGAGGAACTCGACACTCAGCGGGCCAAGATCCGCCTCTTCGAGGACTTGCTCCGGACCCCACCGGACAACCTCGCGACCTTCGTCCAGGATCACGATTCGGAGCTGGATGAACAGTTCTTCCAGCTTGGTGCCCTCAGCCTACAAACCGCGGCCGACAAACGCTCGAGGCAGGCTGCGACCCAGCGCTTGGAGTTGGCTCTAGGCGTGAGTTCCTTCGGGAAGGTACTGGCCGCCCAAGAGGCGGAGGTACGGGCCGCCGCAGAGAGCCTGCGGGCAGCCGGCAACGGATTGACCCGCGAGAAACTGTTGGAGCTCGTCAAGCAGGCCCCGAACCCCGACCGCGTGCAGGCGCTTGCAACGCTTGCGCGCCCCGGTTTCGACTACAGCTTCTTCCAGATACTTTCGGAGCAGATCGACGCTGCGCAGGGCAATGAACGGCAACGGCTGACGGATCTGCGGCAGACCGTGCTGCAAACCACCGAAATGATCGACAAGGCCCAGGAGGCCCGGGTTGCCCAGGCCTCGGCACTGCTGACGTCCCTCGTGAAAGCCGATGACCTGGATGCCGCGGTCGAGGCCAGCCTCCCGCTGGTCGACGACCTCTTCCTCAGCCTGCTGCAGGCGAATCTACGTGCCGCGCGAGAGCGTCCAGACCTCCAGGTGATGGAACGTCTCCAGCAGATTGATGCCAAATTGACGAAAGCAATCCAGGAAGCCCTACCGCCCGCACTGCAGTTGGCTCAACGCGTGATTGAGGCCGACGAGGAGGCCGAGGCGGAGAGGATTCTCGAGCAATCGAGCAGCACAATTGACGAGGATGTGCTGGGGGCGCTGCTCTCTACCGCGCAGCGGTTAGAGGAGTTGAAAGCGCAGGACAGCGCCGACCGCGTCCGCCGCCTGCATCGGCACGCGCTGCGGCTATCCATGCGGGCGAAGATCGCGCCAACGGCCTGAGCAACCGACCTGCTGATCGGAGCGGCCCCGATTGGCTTCATGGGTCTGGGCGCAAAGCTCCGTCGATTGGCTATGCGCAGCGGAAAGGCGGCCAGCTCATCGCCGCTTTTTCATCAGCGCCAGCAGCCCGGACTGGTCGATCACCCTAACACCCAACTCCTGCGCTTTGCTTAGCTTTGAACCTGCCGCCTCTCCGGCTACGACGTAGTCCGTTTTCGCGCTGACGCTACCAACAACCTTGCCGCCCGCCCCTTCAATCCGTGCCTTCGCCTCGTCTCGGCCCATACTGGGCAACGTCCCGGTAAGCACGAAGGTCAGACCAGCCAGCGGCTGTGGTCCGGCCTTGTTGGGTGCCTCCTTGGGCCACACCTCGGCGGCCTTCAATTTGGATAACACCTTCCTGTTCCGAGGTTGACGGAACCAGTCTACAACCGCCGAGGCGATGTTCGGCCCGATCCCTTCGATGGCCTCCAGATCCGCTTGTTTCGCATTCGCGAGGGCGTCCAGGCTGCGGAAGTGGCGGGCAAAGTCGGCAGCCACCGTCTCACCCACTCCCCGAATCCCGAGCGCGCTGATCAGCCGGCTCAAGGGTCGGGCCTTCGTGCCCTGGATTGCTTCTAGCAGCTTCTCGGCCTTTTTCTCTGCAAACCCCTCTAGCCCAAGGAGATCTTTCTTGGTCAGGCGATAGATGTCGCCCACATCCTTCACCAGCGCCTGCTCGACGAGCGATTCTGCGACCTTGATGCCCAGACCCTCGATGTCCATCGTGGAACGCGAGGCGAAGTGCTCGACATTCCGGACCAGTTGGGCCGGGCAGGAGGCGTTCACGCAGAATATCGCTACTTCACCTGGGATCCGCTGAATCGGCTCGCCGCAGGTCGGGCACTTTTTCGGCATCCTGAATCGTTTTTCTTTCCCCTTCCGCGCCCCCACGACCGGCCCAATCACATACGGGATGACGTCGCCCGCACGCTTGACCTGCACGCGGTCGCCGATACGGATGTCCTTCTCCTGAATGAAGTCGAAGTTGTGCAGCGTCGCTTGGCGCACATTCGCCCCGCCGACGTAAACCGGTTCGAGAATCGCAAACGGGGTGATGACCCCCGTACGGCCAACATTCAGCCCGATGTCGATAAGCTGAGTCGTGGCCTCTTCGGCAGGCAGCTTGAAAGCGATTGCCGCCCGGGGGTCTTTGCCCACCACCCCCAGCGATTCGGCCAGCACCAGGTCATCGATCTTGATTACCATCCCGTCCATCTCGTATGGGAACGACGCTCGCTGGCCGCCCATCTCCTCGACAACCGCGATGGCCTGGTCTATGCCCTCACATAGTCGGCTATGGTCTTCAACCGGGAAGCCAAGCTTACCCAGATACTCAAGGGCCTGCCATTGTCGCCTCGGCGGCCGACCCGAAGTCTCGACAATCGAGTAACAGAAGAGTCGGATGGGCCGGGCAGCGGTGAGCGAAGGGTCGAGCTGCCTCAAGGAGCCGGCCGCAGTGTTGCGCGGATTGACGTACCGCTCGCCGCCTTCGGCCTCAACCTGTCGATTCATCTCCTCGAAATCGTCTTTGAAGATGATCGCTTCGCCCCGGACAACCAGGCGCGTGGGAGCTCTTACGCCATTTGGCTGGAGCGGTATGCGCAGCGGCAGCGATCGAACCGTCCGCAAGTTATGGGTGATTTCTTCTCCATGCTCACCATCGCCACGGCTGGCCCCCAGGCTAAATACCCCAGCTTCGTAGTGCAAGACAACCGTCAGTCCGTCTAACTTCGGTTCGACGACGAAGGCAGCTTTCGCAACCCGCGGGTCGAGCCGCGAAATCCGGTCGTACCAGGCCCTGACATCATCGACATCAAAGGCATTGCCCAGACTCAAGATCGGGCGCGGGTGGGGAACACGCACGAGCCGCTCTGAGACCTGCCCGGCCACGCGCTGGGTGGGCGAGTCGTCACTCACGAGCTCCGGATGGTCTTGTTCAATCTGCTTCAGCTTCTGCATGAGCCGATCGAATTCAAAGTCGCTGATAAGGGGGTCGTCGAGCACGTGGTAGCGGTAGTTATGGAGATTGATTTCTCGTCTCAATACTTCGGCTCTGCGCTGAAGATCCTTCTTGGCCATCCTCGCACCTTGTTCTGGAGTAGATAATGACTTCACTGAAAAAAGGCCAGGCGCGAAAAAGAGAACGGTATATGTGGGGTGTG
>CAYHJH010000209.1:0-3529 GCA_964356605.1 uncultured Anaerolineaceae bacterium | reverse complement strand
CTGGAGGATGCCGATCGGATGGCTCAACAGGGGGCCGCGGACGGCGACCTGGCGAAGATCGAAGTAGCGATCGCCTCCCGACCGAGCGATTGGAGTTACCAGGAGCAGAAGGCCGCCTTGCTCTTGGCCCAAGGCGACGCCGATGGCGCGGCGGCGGCCTCTGAGCGATCGGAGGGCCTGGTCCGGGAGCGGGTGCGCCAAGGTGGCGACTGCCGCACGCTGGCTCGCAACCTGCTGACCCATCGGTTGAACGCGCTCGCGACCCAGCAGCAGCGGGCGGACTCGGTTGATCTGCTGGCGATGGTCGTCGTTACCCAATCGGAGCTCGGCCTCCTGCGGGACGGCCAGCCCATTTCGTTGTGCCCGTAGCGAATCCGGGGCGACTTTCGCCCCTTCACTGATCCTTCCTTCGTACGAAAGTTCTTCGGAGTGACTCAGGATAACGATCTGTCCGTGGTCCGCGCCCGAGGGGCGCCCCGCCACTTGGGGAACCAGATCGGCGAAGCCGCTGCTCCCCAGATTCATCGCATGCTGGCGAACTATCGCGAGATCATCGACGCTGGCCGCGATCGGCTCAAGCTGGACTGGGGCGGCGCGATCCAACAGGCGCGCAAATACCTTCAATTCTGCTCGGGCCCCTATTGGGAGGAGCTCCAAGGAATGGCCGAGGGAGCGAGCGTGGCCCTGGACGAGCTCGTGGTGCTCAACAGCATCGAGGCGATCGTCCATGACGGGCTGCACCTCAAATGCACGAGCCTGGCCCTCACCCGCGAGTGGACCACCGACGGGCACGTTCTCATGGCCCACAATGAGGACTGGTGGCCAGACGATACTGAAACGCTGTACCTCGTCCACGCCACTCCGGACGACGAGCCACCTTTTCTGGCACTGACGTATGGCGGCCTGCTGCCGTGTATCGGCTTCAACGCGGCCGGCATCGCCCAGTGCTGTGACTCGGTGTATCCAAGCGATGCCAGGATCGGTGTGCCGCGACTGTTTGTTGGCCGGTCGGTGCTTGGCGCCCGGACCGTTTCCGAGGCCATCGATCGAGCGACAGATCCGGATCGGGCCGCCGGCTACAACCACTTGATCGCCGAACGGGAAGGCCATCTGATTTCACTGGAGGTTTCCGCCAAACGTTTCGCAGTCATCGGCAACACTGACGGTGCGCTCATCCACACCAATCATTATTTGGACCCCGAAATGCAACGGTTCGAGGCGCCGCCTAGTTCGCTGCATCGATCGGAGGCGCGCTACGAACGGGCCACCGAGCTGCTCTACGCCGACCGGCTCCACAGCCGCGAAAGCTTGGGAGCGATTCTGGCGGACCATCAGAATCCTCCCGGTACGATCTGCTGTCATCTCGAAGATGCCGGGCATCCGTTGGATCGGATCGCAACGATCGCTTCGGTGATCATCGACCTCAGCGAGATGACGATGCACGTCGCCCGCGGTCAGCCGTGCGCCGCCGCATTCCAGCCGTATATGCTATAGAACTCGCCGATGGCCGGGGACCCGAGAGAGCAGCTCACCGAGAAGTATGAACGGCAGGGATGGCCAGCGGAGGCTCGGCCGGACCTCAAACCACCCGAGGGGTGGAGCCACGGGCTGCTGGTTTCGGTCGACCGGCCGCGCAGTCACAACCTTTCTCCCGATGGCACCCGGCTCGCCTTCTTCTGGGATCGAGCGGACGCCTCGGATCTCTACACGATTCCGGTGAGCGGCGGGTGGCCGAGTCGGTTAACCTTCGAACGCGGCCCGGTCGGCAACTGGGAGGACGACCCGCCACAGTGGTCGCCCGATGGACGCTGGCTCGCCTTTGTGCAAGCGGGGCACGTCTGGGTCATTCCCGCGGATGGCGGCCAGCCTGCCAGGATCTCTGACTTCACCACCAATGCGAGCAGCCCGCGCTGGCATCCCGACAGCGAGCGATTGCTGGTCACTAGCGCGCGGAGGGACCGCAACCGGATCCTGCTGACCGATCGGCACGGGTCCTGGCCTCGCCTCGTCAGCGCCGGACCGGGTCACGACTATGCGCCGGAAGCCTCGCCCGACGGCACTCGAGTGGCCTTTCTGCACGCGCCGCTCGAGAACCTCGGGTCAGTGGAACTCATGCTCGCGGACTTGCAGACCGGTCAGCTGCGGCGGCTGGCCGGTGCCGAAAAGCGAAGGATGTTGCCGCCCCGCTGGTCACCGGATGGCACCCGCATCGCCTACACCGCCCAGCGGCCCAACTTTCACGAGCTCCATGTCTTCGACACTCAGAGCGGCCAGGAACAGCAGGTGACCTCCTTTAGCCAGGACGTTGGCGAGGTCGCCTGGTCACCAGACGGGACTCGCATCCTCGGGACACTGAACCGTCGAGGCGCCCTCGACCTGGTCTGGGTGGAGGTCGAGTCGGGCAAGGTCCGTGAGTTGCGTGGGGACGGAGGGGTGCATGCCCGGCCGCAGTGGTCTCCGGATGGGCGCTCGATCGCCTTCGGCTACGAAGATCCCATCCACCCGCGCGATCAATTTCGGATGGACCTGGAAAGCGGCGTCGTCACCCAACTCACCTTCAGCGCGCCGCCAGGCCTCTCCCGACTCAAATTGGCGCAGCCGGAGGAAATCGAATTCCGTAGCTTCGATGGCCGCCAGATTCCCGCGTTCCTCTTTCGCCCCTCCAAGCCGAACGGCGCCGCGGTGCTGTATGCGCACGGCGGTCCGACCAGCCAGTATCAGCGGTCATTTGATTTGTTGGCGCAATACTTCGTCGCGAAGGGCTACACCTGGTTGGCGCCCAACTTCCGGGGCAGCACCGGATACGGGGTGGAATTTGAGCGGCTCAATCACGGAGATTGGGGCGTCGGCGACACACAGGACTGCCTGGCAGGCGCCGACTACCTGGCAGGCCTGAGTTGGGTCGCGCCTCAACGAGCCGGTATCTTTGGACCGAGCTACGGCAGCTACCTGGCCGTCTGCTCGCTGGCCTTCGATCCACAACATCGCTTCGCCTGTGGCGTGGCCAAATACGGCGACTGCGACATCGAGACCTCCTGGGCTCAATCATCTCAACCGGTCCGCGAGGACCAGGAGCGCATGATGGGCACACCCGCCGCCGACCGGGAAGCCTATCTCCGGAGTTCCCCCATCCGACAGGTGCAAAACATCCAGCGCCCGCTGCTGATCGTCCACGGTCTGCTCGATCGGGTCGTCCATCCGCTGCAGGCCGAAGAGCTCGTCGAGGGCCTCAAGCGCGAGGGCAAGACCTTTGAATACAAGACCTACGCCGACGAAGGTCACGGCCTGTTCCGTCGCAAGAACCTGCTCGACTTCCATCAGCGTCTGGAGCGCTTCCTGGATTGGCATCTGATGTAGATCTGAATTACGGTGAACTCACCTGGCCGGAGGTCGCCGCGCTGCCACGCCAGACTCCGCTCGTCCTGCCGCTGGGCTCAGGCTATAACCATCGCCAGGTTGCTGAGACGCTTGGCGAACCTTCCGTCTGCTGGCTGCCGGCGGTGCCGTATGGCTGGCGCGGCAGCCTGCT
>CAYHJH010000208.1:2289-3585 GCA_964356605.1 uncultured Anaerolineaceae bacterium | reverse complement strand
TGATCTGCTGGCGATCGCCGATGCGTACCAGGCGGCCGGTCAGACACCGTACTCTGTTGGCGCGCTGGACGGCTGGACCCTGACCGACTGGTTCGAGAACATCTATGTTCGCATCGCCGGCCCAAGCAACTACCTGAAGCTGTTCGTGACGCATGAGGTGGAATGGACCGATCCGACTGTCGTCGAGGCCATGGCGCGCATGCGCGAGATCGTCGACCCGGCGACGAAATTGGCGGGCGGTGTCGAGGGAACCCTCTCCACCGGCTTCATCGACGCCTTCAATGTCATCCTGCGCGACGATCCGGGGGCCGAGATGTACTACGAAGGCGGGTTCATGAGCTCCTTCGGCGAGCAGAACTTCCCCGACCTGGTCTGCGGCGAGGACTACGCTTTCTTCGCCTTCCCAGAGATTAACGCGGAATGGGGCAAGCCCGTGGTCGGCGGCGGCGACTTGGCAGTTGTCTTCCGCGACCGGCCCGAAGTGCGTGAGTTCATCCGCTTCCTGGCCAGCGCGGAGGCGAACACCATCTGGGCTACGGCCGAGAAAGGCTCGGTTGTCTCGCCCAACAAGAACGTTTCGCTTGATGTCTACCCGCCCTGCAAGGGTCTAGAAGCCGCTCAGGTGACCCAGGCCGCTTCGTTTGTTTTCGATGGGTCGGACCTGGCCCCGAGCGCGGTCGGCGGGGACGCGATGTTCGTCGCCCTGCAAGATTTCATCTCGAATCCCGATGACGTGGGCACTATCCTCGCGTTCTTGGAGGAGGTGGCGGACCGCTCGTATTGATGTTGGCTCGAGAGAGGGGCCTCGGCTCCATTGGGGCCCCTCTTCGCTGGGGTTCCTCCCAGGGGACTCCTAGTTCGCTTGGTTCGCTCAGAAATGCGCCGGTTACGTTCCACTAGGCTGGCGCTCCGAGCCCTCAGGCAGCGAGGAGTCCCCTTCAGCTTTGGCGCCGAAACTAGCCCGGCGCCCCGCGGCGCATCGGATTGCGCTTCGGCCGTGTGCCTGCGCTGGATCGTCGGATGATGCATCGGCTAGAGCGGGGCTAGCATGTCACGCGATGATCGGGGCTGGAGCGCGTGGATGTATGTGTTGCCCGCGCTCCTCTTGCTGGCGTTGTTCCTGGTACTCCCCACGATTCAAACCATTTGGCTGAGCCTGCACGGTGGCACCGGCTTCAGCCCAACGCAGTATGTCGGGCTCCAGAACTTTGTCCAACTCTTCACGCGGGACCGCTTCTTCCTGAGCCTCGACGAATGGCCTCCCTCGGGGGCCATGGTCAACAACGTCCTGTGGTT
>CAYHJH010000208.1:0-2189 GCA_964356605.1 uncultured Anaerolineaceae bacterium | reverse complement strand
TTCGGGTTGGTGGACCTCCCTGTTCCGTCCGGAGTACACCATCGGCAACTACCGCCAGGTGCTCACAGCGCAGGGTTTCGGCCGAAGCTTTGTCAACAGCCTGCTCATCACCGTCCCTTCCACGGTCTTCCCGATCATGTTGGCGGCGCTGGCCGGCTATGCCTTCGCCTGGCTCCGGTTCCGCGGCCGCGACACGCTCTTCCTGATCGTAATTGCCCTCTTGATCGTCCCACTCGAGGCGACCTGGGTGCCCGTCCTGCGCATGTTCAACAACCCCGTGGGTTACTTTAGGCTCGATTGGGTCCCATTCCTCTCCGGCATCGATCTGCGGCTGACCGGGTCCTTTCTTGGCATCTGGCTTGCCCACACCGGCTACGGTCTTCCCTTCGCCATCTATCTGTTACGTAACTTCTTCATCAGTCTGCCGCGGGAGCTGTTTGAGTCGGCCAAGATCGACGGCGCCTCAAATTTCGCCATCTTCACCCGCATTGCCCTGCCGCTCTCTGTGCCGGCCCTGGCCTCGCTCGCCATCTTCCAGTTCATGTGGGTGTGGAACGACTTGATGAACGCGCTCATCTTCGTGCAGGATGTCACCAAGCGCCCGTTGACCGTCAGCATCCAGGCCCTGATCGGAACCTACGGCGCGGAATGGCATTTGCTGGCGGCCGGCGCCTTCATCACGATGTCGGTCCCGCTGCTCGTATTCTTCGCCTTGCAACGTTACTTCGTCCGCGGTATCACCGCCGGAGCGCTTAAGGGATGAAGCGCCTTTTCGCTCTGCTGTCTGTCGCTTTCGTCGTGCAGACCGCTCACTACGCGGAGCATGTCGCGCAGGTGATTCAGATCTACCTGCTCGACCTTCGGCCCCCCGAGGCCCATGGCCTCTTGGGGAGCGTCTTCGACTTTGAATGGGTTCACTTCTTGTACAACGTCGGGCTGGAGATCGCCCTGCTCATGCTTTGGCTGCGTTATCAAAGACACTCCCAGAGGGCGAGCGTCGACCGCGGCGGGCTTCAGCTGCTTACCGGCCTGGTTCTGTTTCAGGGTTACCACGCCGTCGAGCACATCATCAAGCTCTACCAGTATCTATTCGACCCGTACTATCAATTCGGCTTGCGGCCTCCCCCGGGGCTGCTGCCTCAGGCGACGGGCTGGCCAATCTTCCTCGTCCACTTCTGGCTGAATACGTTCGTGATGTCGCTGATGGGCCTCGCGCTGTGGAGGCTGGCACCCGCCGGGTTGGTCCGGGCAACCATCGCTTGGCTGCAGCAGGTCCCGACCCGCGCCGTGCTGCCCAAACTCCTGGCCGGGTTGGCAGCACTTGCCGGGATGACCTTCGGCGCCGTATGGATGTACGAGCAGACTCACACGTTGCACGTCCCGGGTGATTTCCCGACCCTGCAAGCTGCCATCGACGCCGCGCCGCGCACTGCGACGATCATTGTGGGGCCAGGCGAATACATCGGCCCCTTCCACATCCGCAATTCCCTCACCTTGCGCGCCTCAGGCCAAGGGACCGTGCGCCTGACGGCCGCTGACGACGAAGCCGTCGTGAGCATCATCGGCTCGCACGACGTCAAGCTGGAGGGTTTCGTGATTGAGGGCGGTTACTTTGGCGTGCTGGTTGAGGAAAGCGAAGCGGTCACCCTTGCGGGCAACCGGATCATCGGCGCGTGGCTGGCCGCGATCCGTCTCTCACGGGCGCAGGCCCGCATCGTAAACAACGAGCTGAGGGACACGCGCAGCCCCTACGGAAAGGGAATCGAGCTCGCCAATACCCACAGCCGCCCAGCATCCGTGATCGCCTACAACACGATATCCGGCCACGCACGGGAGGGTATCCTGCTCCACAACGCCGAGGCCGAAGTTATCGGGAATTGGGTGATGGGCAACGACTTGCGCGGCATCGCCATCACCGAGATGTCGATGGCCACCGTCGAGGGAAACACGTTGATCGATAACGCCGACGCCGGGCTGTACGTGGTCGATATGTCTTCGGTCAACGCTTCGGACAATCGCATCACCGACACCCGGCCGGGGCCGCTCGGAACGGCCCACGCCATTCGGGTTGAGTACTACGCCGAGGCGATCCTCAGCGGGAACAGCCTAGGGCAGGGTATCGCAGTTCTACACCACGCCTCCGTGCATGACGCCGCGCTCCCGTGACGGCCTGCCCGCCAGATGCCCGT
>CAYHJH010000207.1:0-3621 GCA_964356605.1 uncultured Anaerolineaceae bacterium | reverse complement strand
ACCCGTTTACTTTCGAAGTAGATTTCACCACGGGTCGGTTTGTGCACCCCGGTAAGGATCTTGATCAGAGTAGATTTGCCCGCCCCATTGTCCCCCAGCAACGCCATTACTTGCTTTTGCGCTACATAGAAGTCGACCTCTACCAGCGCCGTGATGGTCCCGAAGCGCTTGCTGATCCCTTTCATCTCGACTACCTGGCCGTCTTGCACTGAAGCCTCCTGCCTCATTTGAACTTCCACCGGTTAGGCTCGCTTCCGAAGCCAGTCGTTCAAGATCACTGCGCCGATAATGGCGACCCCCACCACCGCCTCGAAGTTGTCGGCGGGGATGAACGGGATGTCGAGCAAGATCACCCCGGTCCGAAGGGTGCTGATCAGGAGCACCCCCACCAGCGCCCCCCAGATGCTTCCCGACCCGCCCCTCAAAAGTGCCCCTCCGACCACGGCGGCCGCGATGGCACTCAGCTCGGTTCCCGCCCCGGTCGCAACCCGCACTGTCTTGAACTGACTGAAGAGTAAGACTCCAGAGAAACCCGACAGCGCGCCGGTGATGATGAAACTTGTGAGCTTGACCCGAGTGACGTTTACGCCCTGTGAAGCCGCGGCCGCCTGATTTCCGCCGGCGGCGAAAATGTGGTTGCCGTATCGGGTCCGGACCAGTAGATACTGCACCAGCAGCAGAAGCCCCAGTAGCCACAGCAGCGACGTGCGGAAGTTGGCACCTTCGAAGAGCTGATTGATGGCCTCCAGCCGGCCGTTGAGGACTTCATATATCGGCAGCTCCTCCGTTAACTGCAGCAAAGCGCTTCCAGAGAGGATCCAGGCCGCGCCGCGAAAGATCGAGCGGGTTCCAAGGGTCACTATGAATGAAGGAATTCGGGTCGAGATCAGGATCAGGCCATTGAGGGCCCCAAGCAGAGCCGGGATCAGAAGGGCGAGCAGCAGGCCCGGCAGGGGTGTCCCTTTCGCCGCTTGTTGCCCAAAAAGGTATCCGCCAATGGCTATGAGCGAGCCAACCGAGAGGTCAAACTCGCCAGAGATCATCAGCAGGGTCACCCCGATTGTTACTACGCCCGTGAGGGTCGCCGCGTTGATGATGCCGGAGACAGTTCGCAGAGAGAGGAAATTGGGGGCGGCAACGGAGAACAGGATGAAGACCACGATCAGAGTTGCCAGCGGTCCGACCACAGGTGAGCTGACAAAGATACGACGGACGCCGATTCGCCAGCTCGCGGCAGCTGTGCTCATGGGTTGCAGCACTCTCCTGTGAAACCAGATCTTGGGAAACGAACGGGCAGGGGCAGTGCCGAAGCTCCCTGCCCGTTCGTCATTCTCGGGTTGTTACGACCTTCAATCTCTGATCAACGATACTCGCCCGCCAGCGCCTCCACGATCGCTACGTTGCTCAGGTCCACAAAGCCAGGGCCGGTCGCGCTGACCGGAAGCGCCGGCGTGATATTCTGCCGGGCTAGCAACGTCAGGAACAGCACTGCGCCATATCCCTGCAAGAAAGGCTGCTGGTCGATCCCGAAGAGCGTGGTGCCGTTCTTGATATTCGCCACGATCTCGGGGCTGAGGTCGAAGGTGCCGTGGACTGCATCACCGGCGCCCAGCCCAGACGCCTCCAAAAAGGCATAGAACGGGTTGGCCCCGTTCGGTCCAAGCGTCAGGAAAGCGTCAGTATCTGGGTTAGCGGTGAAGTAGTCGTCGATGATGGTCTGTGCCTCGGCCGGATCGTCGCCGATCGCCAGGACCTCGGCCTCCAGGCCATTCTCGTCGAAGGCTGTGATGAAGCCATTGCAGCGCTTATCGAGGCCTGCGTGTCCAACCTGCTGGTTGATGCACACGCCCTGGCTGCCGCCGGCCGCGACCATCCGCAGGCCGCCCAGGTATCCGCCTTGGTACTCATCCTGCCCCAGGTAGGTCAGGTAGCCGATCCCGTCCGCGAGCGGTCCAGAGCCGGCGTTGTAAGCGAGCACCGGGATCCCAGCCGCCAGCGCCCGCTCGATCGGCCCCTTAAAGAGCACCGGGTCAGTGACGGTCAGAGCGATCCCGTCCGGCTGGGCAGCCACCGCCTGGTCGATCAAGGTGGCGGTCTGCTCCAGATCAAACTCATCCGGACCCAGGACCGTGACGTTGACACCCAACTGATCCGCCGCAGTCTCGATGCCCTTCTGCACCACGCACCAGAAGGCGTCCCAAGCGCACAACGCGTGCTGCACCAGGATGATGTCCACGGCCCGATCCGGGTCGGGTTCGGCGCCGACATTGCTGGCGTCCACAAATCCAGGGCCGGTTGCCGTGACTGGCAGGGCCGGGGCGATGCCGTACCGATTGACCATCGTGAGCATCAGCACCGCGTAGTAGCCCTGCAGGTAGGGCTGCTGGTCAATCCCGAACAGGGTCACGCCGCTTTCGATGTTGGCGGTGATCTCGGGGCTGAGATCAAAGGTGCCGTGGACCAGATCGCCCGCCCCAAGTCCGGCGGACTCCATCCAGGCGTAAAACGGGTTGGCACCGTTCGGACCGAGGGTCAGGAAGGCATCGGTGTCCGGGTTGGCGGTGGCGTAGTCACCGATGACAGTTTGGGATTCGGCCGGATCATCGCTGATCGCTAGCACCTCGGCCTCGAGGCCTTTTTCAGCGAAGGCGTCGACGAGCCCGTTGCAGCGCTTATCGAGTCCAGCATGTCCGACCTGCTGGTTGATGCACACACCCTGGGTACCGCCGGCCGCCACCATGCGCAGCCCGCCCAGGTAGCCGCCCTGGTATTCGTCCTGGCCGATGTAGGTCAGGTAGGAGATCCCGTCGGCGAGCGGCCCGTTCCCCGCGTTGTAGCCGACGACCGGGATCCCGGCGGCCAGCGCCCGATCAATGGGCTCCTTAAAGAGCACCGGGTCGGTGACGGTCAGGCCGATGCCGTCCGGTTGGGCGGCGACGGCCTGGTCGATCAGGGAGGCGGTCTGCTCAAGGTCAAACTCGTCCGGACCGAGCACGGTCACGTTGACACCCATGTCGGCAGCCGCGTCCGCGATCCCTCGCTCGACGGTGCACCAGAAGGAGTCCCAGGCGCACAAGGCGTGCTGCACCAGGATCAGGTCCAAGGGGCGATTGGGGTCCACCGCGACCGGCGCCTCTTCCACTGGGGCTGGTTCCTCCGGCGGGGCCTCTTCGACCGGCGCTACCTCAGCCGGTTCCGTGGCAGTCGGCGCACAGGCCGCAACCAGCATGGCTAGCAGCATGACCGCCGCCAGCAGTTTATATAGGGTCCTCATGGCTTTCTCTCTCCTCATCAATTTGAACGTTGTTTGTCTCTGTCCAACTCACGAAAGGTCGAGTGCCCTCCTTGCTCCTACACAATCACCTCCTTTGGGTAATGAAATCCGTTGAACTCTCCCCCGGCGGCCACGCAGAAGGTTTCTTCACCCCTGGCTAGCTCTCTCGCTCAAGTAGGTGTTGCTGATCACTGCGATGATCAGAATCAAGCCCGCGACCGCCTGGAAGATTTGAACTGGAATCTGCATCAGCACGAGCCCTTGCTCCAGCATCTGGAGCAGCAGCATGCCGAGACAGGCACCGAAGATCGTACCATAGCCTCCCGTCAGGCGAACCCCGCCGATCA
>CAYHJH010000206.1:0-3631 GCA_964356605.1 uncultured Anaerolineaceae bacterium | reverse complement strand
GCCTGCCCCTCCGGTCGCGGAGCCAACGCTCGTAACTCGCAAAGCCAAGCCGGACCCCGCCAAAATGTTGGAGAGTTCCCGGCAGGCGCTCGCATCCGGCGATATCAGCGTGGCCGTGGAGCTATATGGCGGACTGATCAAGCGGAAAGAGACTTTGGGTCAGGTCATTGAGGATCTGCGGATTGCGCTCGAGCGGACTCCCGACGTGGCCGCCCTCTGGCAGGTCCTCGGCGATGCCTATATGAAGAACGACCGGACTTCAGAGGCGATCGAGGCCTACCGAAAGGGTATGGAGGCCAGCTGAACCCGCCCGCACGCCAGGTTGGAAAGATCTAAACTCGGGGACTTCCCCGAGTTTAGTTTTGAGGAGGCAAAGTTGGAACGGACTCTCGTATTGATCAAACCGGACGGCGTTCAGAGGGGACTGGTAGGCGAGATCGTTGGCCGGCTCGAACGGCGCGGCCTCAAGCTCGTGGCTGCCAAATTTGCTCGCGTAAGTGAGGACCTCGCCGCACGTCACTACGCAGTCCACAAGGGCAAATCATTCTACGACGGCCTGATCCGATACATCACTTCCTCGCCGGTCTTGGCGATGGTTTGGGAGGGACCGGCGGCCATCGAGGCCGTGCGGCAGACCATGGGTGCGACAGACCCGAAGCAGGCCGATCCGGGTTCGGTGCGGCACGACTTCGGGCTGCAAGTCGGCCGCAATCTCACCCACGCCTCCGACGGACCTGACACCGCCGAGCAGGAGATCCCGCTCTGGTTCGAGCCGGAAGAAATCGTTAGTTGGAAGAGAGAGTCGGAACGCTGGATCTTTGAGGAGTAGTTGGCCGACTCATCAGGGCATGCGAAGCAGCACCTTCCCCTCGCTCCACAACTGCTCCAGCCTGTAGTAATCCCTGAGCTTTTGCGAAAACAAGTGCAGGATGACGCTGCCGTAGTCCAGCAGCACCCAGCCGCTCGATGGATTCCCCTCGATATGGTACGGGTCCGTCTCGTGCTCCAGCTCGACCCGGCGCTTTACCTCCGTCGAAAGGGCTTTCAATGTCCGCTCGCTCCCCGCGGTGCAGATGACGAACAGATCCGTAAAGGTGCAGACCGCGGCGAGATCCATCAGCAGAATGTTCTCGCCCTTGCGCTCCTCGAGCGTATTGACAATGGTGTGAGCCAGATCCAGTGGGTCGTAGGGCACGCTGGTTAGCTCTCCTCCATCAACGCCAGCCGGACTGCCTCCTCGGCATCCCCGGCCGTGAGAATATCAAGATGGTCCCCCTCCCAGCTCGTCGCGCTCCAGGAGTTTAACCCAATGACCCGCCGACCCACCTTGAGCGCCAGTGCGATCTCGGATAGCGTCCCCGTCCCACCGCCGATCGCGATCACTGCCTGACCGGCCTGCGCCACCAGAGCGTTGCGCGCTTCGCCCAGGCCGGTTGGCAGGGCGACCGTAAGGTATCGGTTACCCGACTCGGGGTCAGGGCCGGGAAGGATCCCGATGGTGATCCCGCCGGCCGCGCTCGCGCCGCGGCAGGCGGCTTCCATCACTCCGCCTCGGCCGCCGCACACCAACACCGCGCCGCGCTCCGCCAGCAGTTTTCCCACGGTCTCGGCCTGCCGCGACTGGGCCTCGGTGCAGTTGGCCGTGCCAATCACCGACACGACCGGCCTCTGCTCGGTTCTCACGACTTGTCCTTCAGCGGCGCGTAGTGCAGACGGGTGTACACCGCGCCGGTAGGACTCAGCTCGCTCCTCATCAAGCTCACTCCCTCCAGGGCTGCCTCCCCGAGAGAACCGATCTGAAGCTTTTGCAGCTCCTGCGCCAATGTCTGCATCTCACTGCTCGAAGCCTCGCGCTTCACTCTACCCAGTGTCAGGTGGGGATGAAATGGCCTCTCCTCAGGCTGGATCCCAAGCTCCGCGGCGCCGCGTTCAACCTCGGCCTGCAGCCGAAGCAGCTCGCCGGAGGCCTCCTGAACGCCGATCCAGATCACCCGCGGCCGGTTGGCATTGGGAAAAGATCCAAGACTCCCAATCCGATAATCCGTTCTCGCAAAGTTTGCGCAGAGGGTGTCGAGTGTGCCCGAAATCGACCGGGCCATCCGGTCATCGATTTCGCCGAGGAACTTGAGGGTCAGGTGGACAGCTTCGGGCGACATCCAGCGTATCGCACTGGTGCCCAGCCTCTCTCGCAGGCCTGAGATCTCCTGGCCCAGGGCACGGCGCAGGCCTGCCGGCAGTTCAATGGCAACAAAGGCCCGCAACGCCTTGGCTCTCCCCCGGAGAGAAAATTCCGCGACACTGTCCAATTAAAAGCGAAACGGCCAGTCGGTGCGCTTCAACCGCCTGCCGCCGAGTTAGCCCATAGGGCCAAGTCATCCGGGTGGATTATACCATTTACGCCTATGGAGCCAGCCGTTAGAATGCCTGAGCCATGGAAGGCGTTGAACGCCGCGACTTCCTTAAGCTCGGGCTGCTGTCGACCGGCGCCCTGGCCTTCCGCCCTCCGGAGCCTCAAACCGGCCACCCGGCGATCGGGATTGGCAGGGTCACGGTCGAGTGGATTGGTCTGTACTCCGAGCCTTCCTTCCGCGCTCCGCAGCTTCACAAGCTCACCCGCGACACTCTGATCAGCCTCTTATCTCGATTCACTTCCGATGAGGGGCCCGCGCACAATCCGGCCTGGTACGCGGTGCCCGAGGGGTATGTTCACTCCGGCCATGTCCAGCGGGTCGAGTGGCGGCCGATGCCGGCCGAGCTGCACATCGCACCGCCGGGTGCCTTGTTTGAAATATCGGTCCCCTATACTCGCGCCTATCGCAAACCCGATCCGGCTTCCGATCCGCTCTATCGCCTGTACTATCAGTCCACCGCGTGGGTCACTTCTGCACTGACCGGAGAGGACGGCCGGATCTGGTATGAGCTGCTCGACGACCTGCTCCGGATCCGGTATTACGCGCGCGGCGAGCATCTCCGGCACATACCACTTGAAGAGGTCACCCCAATCTCGCCCGAAGTGCCACTTCAGCACAAACAGATTCAGGTTGACCTGGGCAGTCAGGAACTGTTCTGCTATGAGTACAAACGGCTCGTCTTCCGCACCCGCATCTCGAGCGGGATCCCGGACTCACGCCCGCGTGAGAACGGCATCCCGACCATCACGCCCTCTGGCCGCTTCTTCATCGAGGTCAAGATGCCGAGCCGTCACATGGGTAACGGCCGGATCACCGCGGATCTCGAAGCTTACGAGCTCCCCGGCGTACCGTGGGTCTCGTTCTTCACGCCCACCGGGGTCGCCTTCCATGGGACCTACTGGCACAACGACTTTGGAAAACCGAAGAGCCGCGGCTGCATCAACATGGACTGCAACGAGGCCAAGTGGCTGTACCGGTGGACCCTCCCCGTGGTGTCTCATGACCAGACACTTAGAATTGGCCGAGGGACACCGATCCTGATCGGCTGACTCCCGAACTTCCAACCATCTGACTGAAGACGTGAACTGAAGCTGTCAGGCCCGGGGTGCCGCACCAGGCGCAGGCACCAGGCGCCTAAGGCCGCTGCTTTCCCTTCCGAACCTGGTCCAGCAGTTGGGGGAGCTGGCCGGTCTGGCGGAAGCCGGAGGCGCCGCGGTCCA
>CAYHJH010000205.1:0-3652 GCA_964356605.1 uncultured Anaerolineaceae bacterium | reverse complement strand
TCAACGGCACGCCGACGTTCTTCATCAATGGCATCCCGCTGATCGGCGCCCAGCCGCTGCTGCGGTTCATCGAGCTTATCAATGCCGAACTCGGTCGCTGAGCGAGGAACGCGAGGCCGGCCGATTTTCATAGAGGACTAATTTCGACATGATAGAAATCCCCACATCTCGAGCGGTTGGGAGGCTCCGATGAACGATAAGCGGTTCTCTGCATGGGTCGTACTTCTCTTCCTAGCGGTCGCGCTGGTCATTGCTACTGTGTCCTTGGGAAGCGGGCTTTTCTTTGGATACCAGTGGGGCAAATCCGCGGGCCGAGCACAGGCAATCGCAGAGGTGCCGAGCCTCCTGCCGAGGGCCGTGGGCCCACTTCTGGAAGAGTTCTTTCCCCGGTTCGATCGGCCAGAACTTCAAAGGGCAGACCGGCCGTTCCTTGGCGTGAGCTTCCAGATGATTACCGAAGAGCTGGCAGAACGAGAGGACCTCTCCGCCGACCAAGGGGCATGGATCACTGAGGTCGTGCCGGGGAGCCCAGCCGATCAGGCCGGGTTGCGTGTAGGAGACATCATCCACGCCGTCAATGGCCAGGCGGTCAATGACGATCACCCGCTTCCGGAGTTGATCATCGCCCATCGGCCCGGTGACCGGATCGAGCTCCAGATCCTACGCGGCGATGGAGAGCACAGCATCGAAGTCGAGCTCGGGGCCCACCCCGGGAGCGGCTTCATGGATGAGAGCGTGGTCCCAGGGGAAGTTTTTCCCCGCTTCCATTTCCAGTTTCAATGCTTCCCTCAGCCGTGCCCGTTCCTTGAGGATCGACCTTAGTCAGGCCTGAGCCCGGTCCCCGCAGCCAGGCCGGAGTACCCGGCAAAGCCTCGGCCTACGCGGCACTGGCAGTCGGGGTCCTGTGCCTGGGGTTCTCGGCGATTTTCGTCCGCTGGGCCGAGGCCCCGGGCGTGGTCAGCAGCGTCTACCGCATGGCGATCGCTGCGGCGCTGCTGGCGCTCCCCTTCTACCGACGCATCCATGGCAAACCTGGGCTGCCATTGCGGGCGGTCGGTATCGCATTCTTGGGCGGCGCTCTCTTCGCCGCTGACCTCGCCGCCTGGGCGACTGGCGTCACGATCAGCGGTGCGATCACGCCCACTTTGCTCGGCAATACCGCGCCGCTTTGGGTTGGGCTGGGCGCCTTGCTGATTTTTCGGCAGCGACTGCGGCCCACTTTCTGGATCGGCACGCTCCTGGCGCTGCTGGGCATTGGCCTCGTCCTCGGGGTTAATACCAAGGAGGAGGCCCTCGGCTCGGTCCTTGGCCTGATTGCCGGGGTCTTCTATGCCGGGTACTTTCTCGTGACTCAGCGAGGGCGAGAGCTGCTCGACTCCCTCAGCTACTTCTGGTTAGCCACTGTCAGCTCTGCTTTGGTGCTGCTGATCCTTACAGTCGGATTGCGACTCCCTCTCACGGGCTACCCTGCCAGATCGTATGCCAGCTTCCTCGCGATGGGCATCGTGACCCAGGTGTTCGGGTACCTTTCGGTGAGCTACGCGCTCGGTCATTTTCCGGCGTCTGTCGTTGCCCCCACTCTACTAGCTCAGCCGCTCATTACTGCACTGCTCGCCGTCCCACTGCTTGGCGAGTCGCTCAGCCTGGGGAAGATCCTGGGGGGTACGGCCGTGCTCGCGGGAGTGCTGATCGTCCACCGCAGCCAGCCAGAATAGCGTTACCGCGCGTACTCATCGATTCCCCGAGCTTGGTACGGGGCGCCGGCGGTATACTTTCTGAGAAAGGTTGCAGCAAGATCTTTCCTTGGAGCTCAACCCAGCGAATCTCCACGCTACTGGAGAGTCCTCATGATGGAGGTGGAGCCAATGTCAGAAAAGATAATGGGTGACGGCGCGTTCAAACTCACCTACGCCAGCATGTACGATCCGCCCGAGGAGCTCCACACTCGCTTCGAAGCTGCGCTGGAGAAGGTGAAGGCCGGCCTTGGCCGCGAGCACGGGATGCTCATCGCTGGAGAAGAGACCCGCGCGGCGGAGAAATTCGAAGATCGCTCACCTATCAACCAGCAGTGGATACTCGGCACTTTTCAGAAGGGAACCGAAGCCGACGCCACTCGGGCGCTCGAAGCCGCCCGCCGGGCATCCGCTACTTGGTCCAGGACCCCGTGGAGGGATCGCGTCGCCACCATGCGGCGGGTGGCAGACCGGATCGATGAGCGGGTCTACGAAATTGCGGCCGCAGCCTCGCTCGAGGTCGGCAAGAACCGAATGGAAGCGCTGGCCGAGGTCGCAGAGGCGGCCGCGTTCATCCGCTACGCTTGCGATCAGATGGCGTCCAACGATGGCTTCACCGTAGAGATGGGGCGGGATCCGCTGAAGGGTTACACCGCACGCAACGTATCGGTATTGCGTCCGTATGGCGTCTGGCTCGTGATCAGCCCGTTCAATTTCCCGGCGGCACTGACCGCCGGGCCGGTGGGCGCGGCGCTGGTGGCCGGCAACTGCGTGGTCATGAAACCGGCGAGCGACACCCCCTGGACGGTCCGGCTGCTGGCCGAGTGCTTCCATGAAGGCGGCCTGCCGAAAGGAGCCGTCAACTACGTCACGGGTCCGGGCGGCACGCTGGGCGAGGCCTTGATCAACAGCCCGCTGGTCGACGGGATCACCTTTACCGGCTCCTATGCTGTCGGAATGCACATCTATAAGATCTTCGCCGAGAGCAAGTACCCCCGACCGATCATTCTGGAGATGGGCGGAAAGAATCCTTCGCTCATTTCACGCAACGCGGATCTGGACCGAGCGGTCTCCGGGATCCTGCGCTCCGCCTTCGGATTGCAGGGGCAGAAATGCTCGGCCAATTCCCGGATCTACGTGGACCGGACGGTCTATGACCAGTTCGTGAGCAAGTTTTTGGATGCTGCCCAGCGGATCAAAGTTGGCGATCCGACCGACCGGACCGTGTTCATGGGGCCGGTCATCAACCGCAAGGCCTATCAGGATTTCAAGTCCTACACCGAGGAGCTTTCCGAAGCCGGTAAGTTCTTGAGCGGAGGCCACGCACTCACCGATGGAGTTCTGGAGCAGGGCTTCTTCTGCCAGCCGACGATTGTGGCCGCCGTAGACACCGGCCACCGGCTGTGGAAGCACGAGATGTTCCTTCCAATCACGATGGTTCACCCGATCGAGAACCTGGACCAAGGCATGCAGCTGGCAAACGATGTCGGCTACGGCCTCACCGCCGGTTTCTATGGCAGCGAAGAGGAGACCGACTGGTTCTTTGAGAACATCGAGGCCGGGGTAACCTACGCCAATCGGCCGCAGGGCTCCACTACCGGCGCCTGGCCGGGCTACCAACCCTTCGGCGGTTGGAAGGGCTCGGGGTCTTCCGGGAAGAATGCCGGAGGCCTGTACTACCTGCAGCTGTACATGCACGAGCAGATCCATACCCTGATCCGGTAACCCGGCTCGGTCCGAGCCTCAGTCCATGCTGGGCTATCGGGTGGGATCTGCGCTCATCCTGCTTGGGATCATCGTTCTCAGCGTATTTCTGCTCGGCCTTTCTATTGAGCAGGGCGATTTTGGACTGCTGCTGGCTGGCGCCGGGTTATGCCTGTTCGGGCTGATCCTGCGCCGCAAGAACGCCCGCCGGTCCG
>CAYHJH010000204.1:0-3664 GCA_964356605.1 uncultured Anaerolineaceae bacterium | reverse complement strand
CGGTCGCCGCCACCTTCGGACTGGATCTTGGAGAGCTCCAGATACCAGTCGGCGAGATCTCCCCAGAAGAACTCGTACATCTGCCGTCCCGCCTCGCCGTATTGATAGCTGGCGAACAGTCGATCCACTTCTCGGATCACCTGGTTCAGCCGCCCCAGGATCCAGACGTCGGCGTGAGTCCGTGGAGGGTGGCCTTCCGGCTTGGCTGGCGCAGCCGCAACCGCGCCCAGAATGAGCCGACCCGCATTCCACAGCTTGTTGGCAAAGTTACGGTTGGCGGCCACCCGTTCCATGCTCAAGCTCATGTCGTTGCCAGGGCCGGATCCGGTCAGCAGGGTGAAGCGAAGCGCGTCGGTCCCGAACTCGTCCATGAGCTCCAAGGGGTCGATCACGTTGCCTAGCGTCTTGCTCATCTTGCGGCCCTGGCCATCTCTGACTAGCCCGTGCAGATAGACTGTCCTGAACGGCACCTCGCCCGTGAACTCAAGCCCCAGCATGATCATCCGCGCCACCCAGAAAAAAAGAATGTCGTAGCCGGTCTCCATCAGCGTCGTCGGATAGAAGCGGCGCAGGTCCGGCGTCTCCTGCGGCCAGCCCAGCGTTGAGAAAGGCCACAGTCCGGAAGAAAACCAGGTGTCCAACACATCCGGATCCTGCTCGATCTCGGTCGAGCCGCAGTGGGCGCACCGGTCCGGAGTTTCGCGGGCGACCGTGATCTGTCCGCAGTCGCCACAGTGCCAGGCCGGGATGCGGTGGCCCCACCAGAGCTGGCGCGAGATGCACCAGTCGCGGATGTTCTCCAGCCAGTTGAAATACACCTTGGTGAATCGCTCCGGCACGATCCGGATCCGACCGTCCCGCACCGCCTCCAACGCCGGCTCCGCGAGCGGCTGCATGCGCACGAACCACTGGGTGGAGATCATCGGTTCGACGATTTCTCCCTCGCGCTGGCTGCGCGGCACTTGCTGCAGGTACGTCTCGGTCTTGATGGTCAGCCCCGCGGCCTGCATGTCGGCCCACAGCTGCTCGCGGCACGCGTAGCGATCCAATCCGGCGTATGGGCCGGCCGCCTCGCTCATGGTCGCGTCCTTGTTCATGGTGTTGATGACCGGCAGGTTGTGGCGCAAGCCGATCTGGTAGTCGGCGGGATCGTGCCCCGGAGTCACCTTGAGCGCGCCGCTCCCAAACTCGCGGTCGACATACTCGTCCGCGATCACCGGGATCGGTCGGTCCAGAATCGGGACCAGGGCGGTCGCGCCAATGAACGCCCGATAGCGCTCGTCCTCTGGATGCACCGCAACCGCGGTGTCGCCCAGGATCGTTTCCGGTCGGGTCGTTGCCACCGGGATGTGCTGATCGGATCCGTCGATCCGGTACTTGAAGTAGTAGAGCGTGGCCTGCTCCTCGCGGTACTCCACCTCCAGATCGCTGACTGCGGTCTGTAGCCCGGGCGACCAGTTGATCAGGTAGTCCCCGCGATAGATCAGCCCTTTCTCATACAGGGACACGAAGGCTTCGATGACGGCCCGCGAGAGGCCCTCGTCCATCGTGAAGCGTTCCCGCTCCCAGTCGCAGGAGGCGCCCAGCCGGCGAAGTTGGTTGGTGATAATCCCCCCGTATTTCCGCTTCCACTCCCAGGCACGTTCGAGGAACGCTTCCCTGCCGATTTCCCGCTTCGAGGTCCCTTCGCTGGCCAGCAGCTCGCGCAGCTGCAGCTCAGTGGCGATGCTGGCGTGATCGCATCCTGGCACCCAGAGTGTGGGCACGCCTTTCATGCGACTGTGGCGGATCATCAGATCCTCCATCGCTACGAACATGGCGTGACCCAGATGCAGTTCGCCCGTGATGTTCGGCGGCGGCATGGAGATGACGAAAGGAGCACCGTCGCCGGCTAGCTGGAAATAGCCCCGTTCTTCCCACCATTGATATAGGCGAGTCTCAACCGGCTTGAAGTCGTACGTCTTAGGTAAGCTGAACTCAGCCATTCGTCCTCCCCCTTCCTCATCCGCCGCGGGCCTGCCGGCCAGCGGAAGCCACTCCCAAAACAAAAAGCCCCCCGTCCCTGAGGACGAGAGGGCCTGCCTCCCGCGGTACCACCTCACTTCGCCCGAAACGGGCGCGCTCACTTGGCTTCGCCCCGCTCTCGCGGGACATGGCTGTAACGGGCTCTCCCGCGCCGTTCTACCTCCCCTGCGTGGGGTCTCTTCGGCGATTTGCCCGGGCGACCTTTCGCGCCTGCTGCTGCGGGGGCTCTCAGCCTGTGGCCGCTCCTTCTCTTCCAGCCGCTGAGCGCGTACTCCTCCCGGGGTTCCGTATGTGGTTGTGGCCCGGATTATAGCCCCGACCGGAGTGTGGAGTCAACCGCGGCTTCAGGATGCGTAAATTGTGGGCCGCCCGGGCCCCGCAGCCGGCGCCCAGACGTTGCAGCCGGGCACAGGTAGCCGGCTGCCAAGGCGCTCCGATCCTGCCTATCGAAATGTAGTTGGCAGCTATGGCTGTAGAGCTGGACTACAGAGCGGTCTTTTGCAGGTCGTCCAGACTCGGAAGCTGGCCGGTCGCCTTCAGCGGGCCGCCCCAGTCCTCCGGGAACAGCTCCAGGGCTCGCTTGGCGGTCTTTACGATATTCGGATCGCGGTCGAACTGGAGCTTATGCACCGTCAGCTTCGCTTCAGAGGTGTGCCACTCGATCAGCCGCAGCAGGGCCACCATCCGCGAGCGGCTGTTGTCGGCCTCGGTAGTCCCACCTTCACTTCGAACGAAGCCGGTGCGGGGGTTTTCCAGGACTTCGATGAGCGCGGGGATGGCGATGAGATGGTTGAGCGAGGCGAGCTTCTGGACTGAGGCGTGGGCCTGGTCAAGGTCGGCCGAGCGCATGTTGCGGAAGCGATGGAGTTGGACGACGGTGAGTACTGCGGTTTCGCGAACCAGGGCATCGGGGTCCTCGATCGCGGCCTCAATCTCCGCGATGACGTCGTCCTGCTGCGCGATCCCGGGTCGATTGGCGAATTCCACCGCCGCCCGCTGCCGCGCGCCTGCGTCCGCCCCGCGCAGATCGAACTCCATCCGCGCGCGCTGGATCAGCCGGCCGGCGGGGGTTGTGATGGCGGTGGGGGTGTCCTGTTCGGCAAGCTTCGCGAGTTCCTCTTCGGGGGCGTCCAGCAGATAGAGAGCATGTTGAATCGACGGTGTCAGAAGCGAATCGTTGAGCTCGCTGAGCTCATTCAGGAATTTGCGCAGCGCGCCCGCGCCGGGCTGGCTGCGAACTCCGCGGGCCCGCCCCCGCCATGTGTTGACCTCGTCCGCTAGAGTTTGCTGCCGGTCGCGCAGGAACCTTTGCTGCTCACGCAGCTTCTGGCGGTCCTCGCCCGTAGCTTCGAGCAGCTTGCGACCGATGTCCTCCAGCTGCTCGCTGGTCAGGATGAACTCGTGCTGAATCTGGTTGGCTTTTTGGTCGAGCGCCTGCTGCACCTGCCGCAGGCCGAGCGCGAACACCTTACGCTTCCCTCCTTGGTCGTTGGCTGCCTAGAACGGCATATTCAAAGATGCCAGTGGGAACGAAATCAGAGGCTCGCCAAGAAGGGTGCCGGAATGTGGGCCTGAGCGCGCCCGAGTGGTGAGTATAGTGAAGGACCGGATGAAGGTCAACTGGGCCGATGGACTAGCC
>CAYHJH010000203.1:0-3666 GCA_964356605.1 uncultured Anaerolineaceae bacterium | reverse complement strand
TGCCCTCCGAGATCGCGGGGGTCGCACATCAGAAAGAGTGGCGCTATGTTGCGCAGTGTGTAGGCGAGGCCGGCCAACGCGCTGCGCGTCCCGCGGACCGCCTCCGCTCGGGCGTGACAGGTCGAGCACAGCGTGATCAGGTTGTCGAGCTGATTGGCCTGCCGATCGTTGCGGTTCTCGCCTTGCACATGGCCAAACTCGCGGAACGGCCGGATGTGGTGTACGTCGTGGGATCGTCCCTCGCGCTCGGGCGCGCCACACTGCCGGCAGCGCCGCTCATCGCGCTCCAGCGCGGCCTCCCTGGCCGCTGGCCACTCCGGACCATAGTCATTGGGCGGGATCAACACGCCCTTCGCCTCCAATTGCGCGACCGTCTCGGGCGCGATCCAGAACCAGTACGCGCTGGTCTCATATTGGCGAGCCGGCAGATCGATCTCTCCGTAGCCGAGGGTTTCATGCGTATAGCGCTTGATCTTCCGGAAGGTGGTAGCTTGAGCGGTGATCATCGCCCAGCCATGCGCCCGCCGTGCAGGTCTCGTTTCATCGGCGTCATAGGTCTCAAGCACGTCCAGGTCAACCGCTTCCGAAGCGTCGGTGTAGTAATCGACCTCCTCCGGCTTGACCTCCGCCAGCGAATTCTCCCAATCCAAGCGCTGCACAATATGGGGGCGTCCCTCATGGATGTAGACCGCACCCTCGTGTAGCAGGATCGGCGCGGTGGCCCGGTCGACCTCACCGATGACCCGCGGCCGTCCCTCACTGACATCCTGGATCACGACCGTAGCGTCCTCGCCAGTCCGCAGCGACACCTGTTCCGCCGGGTAGGCATCCGCCATCCAGCGGTAGACACCGTTGGAGCGGTGCAGCAACCCCTCCTCCGTCAGAAAGGCTAACAACTCTCCAACTTCCTGATAGGCCCCGAATGACTCTCCGGCCTCGAAAGGCAACTCGAAGGCCGCGCAGCGCAGGTGCCGGAGCAGGATCGCCAGATTGTCGGGGTTGATCAACCCGTGCTCGGGCGGATTCTCAAACAGATAGCGCGGATTGGCAGCGACGAACTGGTCCAGCGGTGCTCCAGAGACCACCAGCACGGCCGCCGAAACCTCGCTCCTCCGGCCGGCGCGGCCCGCCTGCTGCCAGAGGCTGGCGATGGTCCCCGGGTAGCCGGCGATCACCGCCGCGCCAAGCTGGCCGATATCCACTCCGAGCTCCAGCGCGTTGGTCGCCACCACGCCGCGCACGCTGCCGTCGCGCAGACCGCGCTCAATCTCGCGCCGTTCCAATGGCAGGTAGCCGCCGCGATATCCTCGGATCGTGGTCGGGTCGCCACCGGCACCCACCACGCTGTCACGGACATAGCCCAGCAACACCTCGGTAGTCAGCCGGGCGCGAGCGAACACCACAGTCTGCACATCGGCCATCAGAAATCGTTCAGCGATTCGGGTGGTCTCCAAGGTGTAGGCGCGCCGGATCCCCAGCGAGGCATCCACCACCGGTGGGTTGTACAGAATTACATGCTTCTCGGCCCGCGGCGATCCGTCCAGATCAGGCGGAATCAGGCGTACCGCTGCTTCGATGAGTTTTTCCGCAAGCTCCTTTGGGTTGGCGATCGTGGCGGAGGTCAGAGCAAACTTTGGATCGGATCCATAGAACCTGCAGATTCGCCGCAGCCGGCGCAGCAAATTGGCGACGTTGGACCCAAACACGCCGCGGTAGACATGCAGCTCGTCCAGCACCACCCAGCGAAGATTTTCGAACAGGGTCGACCACTGGGTGTGGTGGGGCAACATGCCCATATGCAGCATGTCGGGGTTGGTGACCAGGATTCGCGCCTGGTCCCTTATCCCACTCCGATCGGAGCGAGGTGTGTCCCCGTCGTAGGTCCGCACCGGCACCTGGTCGACGGCTTGCGAAGCGGTCAGCAGCTCAGCCAGCGCAGCTGCCTGATCCTGGGCCAGCGCTTTGGTAGGGAAGAGATAGAGCGCCCGCGCTTCGGGGTCCGAGAGCAGGGCCTGCAGCACCGGCAGGTTGTAACAGAGGGTCTTGCCGGAGGCGGTGCCGGTCACCACGACCACGTTCTCACCGGCCAGTGCGGCTTCCACCGCCGCCGCCTGATGGGTAAACGGTGGCGCGGTGCCCAAGGAGCGAAGCCCGGCGATCAGCCTTGGATCCAGGCCCTCCGGAAAGTCGGCATAACGGGCCTCCCTGGGCGGCAATCGCTCCCAGGCTGCCACGTTCTCCATAAAGGACCGGTCCCGACGCAAGCCATCGAGCACAGCCTCCACCGCCATAGCGGGCAGATTATAACTACCCGCCTTTCCGACCCGCGGGTACACTTACCAGCCCCGGCAATCAGCCGCTGGACATTGCGTTCAACTTACAAACTTCGATCTTAGGACCCCGCGCCTATGTGGAAGGGGCCGGATCGGTGATAGAGTGCGAAAGTCGGTTTGCGCAACCGCAAGCCGCGGCGGAGAGGCAGAGTCGATCGTGGAGAGCAAGCCCATTTTGGGGAGGAATGTGGAATCTATGCCCTCTGGCCACCAGATAGCCCGCACAACACCTGCCCGGCGGATCGCCTCCTTCCTCCACTCCGGCTGGCTTCCGACCATTCACCGACGGCTGTCCCAAGTTCTCGAGACAGCCAAGACGATTCCCTTTGACGATTCGTCCCGATTCGTCTTTTTCAGCGACCTGCACCGCGGCGACCGGAGTCGTTCGGATTCATTCCTCCCTAACGCCAGGCTCTTCCTGCACGCACTTACCCTCTACGAGCGCAGTGGCTTCACTTACATCGAGGTGGGCGACGGGGACGAGCTCTGGAAGGGCTGGCCGTTCGCTGAGATCCGAGAGGCTCACCGGCGGGTCTACGATTTGCTTCATCATATGAACTTGGACCAGAGACTCCATCTCATCCTTGGCAACCACGATCTCAAGCACAAACCGCACCACCAAGTCTTCAAGGACGGGCTCCTGGCCCACGAGGGACTGGTGCTGCAGCATCAGCAGACCGGCCAACAGTTGTTCGCTGTCCACGGTCATCAAGCCGATATCATCAACGACCGCCTGTACTTCCTGGCCCGCCGGGCGGCGCGATTTGGGCACCGCCTGCGCGACCTGGCGGTACAGTGGTATCAACGTGAACCTCAGATGGGAAAACTCGAGCAGCGAATCACGGATTGGATGCGGGAGTACCACCAGATTGTTATCTGCGGTCACACCCACCGCCCGGCGTTTCCCAAGAATGGTGGTCCGCCTTACTTCAACACTGGGAGCTGCATCGTCCCCGGCACAATCACCGGTCTCGAACTCCTGAACGGCGCTCTTGTCCCTGTCCGCTGGACCGAGCACAATGCCTCCGTGTTCGTGCGCGAGCAGTCAGGGCCGTCCAGGCGCATCTACTGGTAGATCATCCGACTGTTTGGGGAAGGTGCGACCGGCCCAAGCCCCGGCGGTCCTGAGCTCTTAGACCACCAGCACGTTCTGTAAGACCATCAAAGCCAGAAAGCCCACCATCGTGGCCACTGCGCTGGAGAGGCGCTGGCGCTCGTTGGCCCGGCTCTCCGGGATCATCTCGCTCAAGACTAAGAAGAACATCGCTCCGGCCGCCAGGCCGAGGGCGAACGGAAGTACGGGCCGAAAGGCCTGCACCGCAAGAAAGGCCGG
>CAYHJH010000202.1:0-3666 GCA_964356605.1 uncultured Anaerolineaceae bacterium | reverse complement strand
ATCTGCGATTACGAGGGATCCGACTACCAGGAGCGCTTTTGGGATCGGGGCGACCGCGGTTACGAGGACGGCGCCGAGGCCGCGGCGCTGCGGCGGCTATTGCCCAGCACGGGAAGATTTCTGCTGGAGGTTGGGGCCGGAGCAGGACGGAATACGCCGCGCTACGGCGGATATAAGCGGATCGCCCTGCTGGACTATTCCTTAACTCAGCTGCAAGAGGCGCAGCGGCGGCTCGGTCGAGATGAGCGGTATCTCTACGTGGCGGCCGATGTGTACCGGTTGCCGTTTGCGCTGGGCGTGTTCGACACCGCAACGATGATCCGCACTTTCCATCATATGGCTGAGCCGCAGGCTGCGCTGAGCAGCGTCGGCGAGGTCCTGGCGCGGGACGCCAGCTTGATCATGGAGTATGCCAACAAGCGGAATCTCAAGGCGATCCTGCGCTGGCTGGTTCGGGCCCAACGATGGGACCCATTTGACCCAGCGCCGATCGAATTTGCGGAGCTCAACTTCAATTTTCACCCCAAGCGCGTTCGAGATTGGCTGTCCGAGGCCGGATTCGAGTTGGAGCGGGAACTGGCAGTTTCGCTGTTCCGTTTGGGGCTGCTAAAGCGGCTCGTGCCGACCCGCGCGCTTGTGGCGCTCGATTCGGCGCTGCAGCCAAGTGGGAGGTGGCTGTTGCTCAGTCCAAGCGTCTTCCTGCGAGCGCGAGCTCTTGGTCCTCCGAATTCGCGGCAATTCGACTCGTTTTGGAGATGCCCGGTCTGTAAATCGCTGCAACTTGAGCAGAATCCGGAGGGTCTTCTCTGCCACAACTGCGGCCGGAAATGGCCACTACGTGACGGGATCTATGACTTTCGTGGGCAGTTAGAGGAAGTAGTCTGAGCCAGTTGAACCGGCCCCAGATCCGACTACCTCCCTAAGGCCGGCAAGGCCGGCACCGGGTTGTGGAAGCGCACTCCCCACCGATCGGTCTTCGCCCCATTCGATGGGAAGGACGAAGTCGGCGACCAGGTTCGCCTTTGCGCCGCTATTCGGACGGCCGCCAGTACTCGCCGCGTTCTCGCTGCAGCAGACCGGCGCCGACAAGTTCGCGCCGCAATGTAGCGGTGTCGTCATGGAAGCGCTTCAAGATCGAGTTGACCTGCTGCTCGGTGTAACGGGTGCCAGCCGGAAAGCTGTTGACGATGTGCCGGAGCACAAAGATCAACTTCTTGTGCTGGGCGGGGATGGTCTTCAGCCTGCCGTCCGGAAGTGAGCAATCTTGCAAGACCTTCCGGTCGTAGGCCTGGAGGTCCGCTTTCGCTGCGACGGCGGGCAAGTCCTGGCGTGATAAGAGGCGACGAGCCATTTGCTCCAGCGCCTCGGTCTCCAAGTGGTACACGCTATAATAGCCTTCCGCGCGGGCGCTCACGAGGCCGGCCTGCGCCAGGCGGGACAGGTGGTGCGACACCGTCGATGGGCGCAAGTCTAGGATTGCCGCCAACTGCTCTACGTTAAAACGCTCCTGCGAGAGCAATCCCACGATCTTCAGCCGATTGGCATCCGAAAGCGCCTTAAAGAATTTCAGCAACTCTGAAGCCGACTTTTCGGTTTCCATCGATTTAATTCGATCCCGGTCTAAGTAATTTTACGCGATTCGGGTCACTTGGCAAGGCTGGAGGGTAGAATGCCGGTTGAACGGGAGACGTACGCCGTTGAAATCGCGGGGCTAAAGCGAGAGCTGCCTCTATTCGAAGTCGCACCGGGCCTGCGCATTGCCGTCCTAAACATCCTGGGAGACACTGAGCTGGTGCAAGCCTGTTCGGCGGCGCTGGCTGAAAGGCTGGCATCGGTCGACTACGATATCCTCGTGACGGCTGAAGCCAAGAGCATCCCCTTGGTTCATGCGCTCGCTGGGGCGACTGGCAGGCGTTGGGTTGTGCTGCGAAAGACCTACAAGCTGTATATGGGCGATACCTTGCAGGCGGAGACGGTATCGATCACCACTGGTAAGCCGCAGACGCTGTACCTGGACGAGAAGGACCGATCGCAGCTGAAGGGCAAGCGTGTGGTCCTGGTGGATGACGTGGTCAGCACCGGGTCGACCCTCAACGGCATGCGTCAGGTCATGGAGCTGGCCGGCGCCCGGGTGGTCGCTGAAGCGGCGGTCTTCACCGAGGGCGACCCAGAGAAGTGGAGACATGTGATCGCGCTGGGCCACCTGCCGCTCTTCGAGGGTGACTTGCCGTCCGCGGCATAGCGTACGAGCGGCTGAGCCCGAACAAACCTACCTGATTCGCGCTCGAATTGAAAAACAAAGGCCTCCGCGCCACTCAGGCCGCGGAGGCCTGCTTGTCTTAATGGCCGTGATTATGGCCAGATGTAGCGTACACCGTACGTGAGGGTGGTCTCGCCCTCGGCCGGTACCGTCACACGGAATTCGATCGTGGAGGAGTCGAGCTTGGTGTAGTCGTGGCTCGAGCTCAGGATCTTCCACTCGCTCCAACGGGAAAGATGCTCCACCACCCGCACCACCACGGGTTCGTCCTTGTGGTTGCGCAGCGTGATCTTGAAATCCTCTTCGAGTCGATTCTCGGACGGCCGGCGGAAGTCGGTCTGGATCCGTTCGCCGACGATGTCGAAGGCATCCCCGACATACAGCCGCACGGTCTCGCCCTCCGGAGTATGGTCGATGCTATCTTCGCCGATCAAGAGGGCCGCGCCGTCGATATCCTCTTGATAAACCCGTACCCGACCCTTGGGCAGGTCGGCTTCTGCTTCCTCGGTGTCGAACTCGAGCATCACCATGATCTTCGGGTTGGAAGCGATGCCGTAGGAGGGATCGGTCTGCGGATAACCATAGAAGCTGCAGTACCAATAGTTGTAGCGGCACTGCAGACCATCGTAGACAAAGAACTTTTCCGCCGGCACATGACTCACGGTCACGAACTCGATCTGCTTGCTCTCGTTGTTTCTGACCGTGACCGGGCGCGGCACTTCATACAGGTGGTACTCGAAGAACTCGCGTTGCTCGATCGGCTCAGCCGTAGCAGCGCGCTCCTCCGCGAACAGCAGATCTTGGGCTGCGAAGCCTGGCTCCGGCAGCCGCTGCAGATCGCCAGCGATCAGCTTGAGCTTGGCGTCCGGGTAGGAGGTCCCGCTGGTGTTGTGCATTGTGACCCAGCCATTCAGATCGATGGCGTCCTCATCGGAGGACAGCAAGACCACATAGTCGGCCTGCCAGGAAAGGCCGCCAGTCAGGTACGTGATTTCCACATCCTGCGGTCCGCGGGCGTCGGCCATCAGCTGCCAGACCAGAGTCGGCCTTGTGATCAGGCCTTCCGGCAGCTCGGGGAACGAGACTTCCTGTACGTCTCCACTGACGACCGAGACCTGGCCCTGCTCGTCCTGCAGGATGATCCCACCCTGGGTGCTCAGCAAGCGACCTTCGTACAGCTTGCCGTCCTGGGTGAGCACCTGGATCATCTGGTCCAGGTACTTGTTGAACAAGGCCGTCGAGTTGACGAGGTCGTACTGGTAGTTCTGCTCCAGGACAAACGTGCCATCCGGATCGGTCAACGACTCGAACAGCACACTGGTCGGATCGATCGAGGCCGCGACATCGGTGAAGGCGATCTCATTGAATCCGTCGACCAGGTCAAATCGCCTGCGGTCTCTTACCAG
>CAYHJH010000201.1:0-3667 GCA_964356605.1 uncultured Anaerolineaceae bacterium | reverse complement strand
ACCTCCGACCAGAGGTGGGACACCGTATTCTATGTGTGGCGTTTCTCCACCTCGGCAGAGACGCTCGCCCTGGGCCAGAGCATTTACGAGGCCAGCTGCGCCGCTTGCCACGGAGTTGCAGGCACCGGCCAGGTGCTGGGCGCGGCCGATTTCACCGACTTGCGATTCACGGACGCCAGTGCCCCACGCGACTTCTACCTGGTCGTCACCCAAGGGAAAGGCTCGATGCCCGCCTGGCAGGGTCGCCTCTCGCAGGACGAACGCTGGGCGGTCATCGACTACCTGCGCACCTTCTCCTACGACCCTGCTCTGCCGGGCGAGGCCGTTGTCGCGCCCCCGCCGACGGTCGCCTCGGCGGCGGTGTGTGACCCCACCTATCTCGCGCAATCGAATCCGTTCGCCTGGGAGGACCCGGCTGCCGGCGCGGCCGGCAAGGCGATCTACACCGAGGCCTGCGAGATGTGCCACGCAACCGACGGCTCCGGCGCACTCCCTGGCGCTCCCGACTTCAGCACGGCGGAGTTCCAGAGCGAATTGCGTTCCCAAAGCGGGGAGTTGCTCTGTGTGGTTGCAGAGGGCCGGGCGACGATGCCGGGCTGGAAGGAGACCCTCACACTGGAGCAGATCTGGCAAGTGTTGACCTTCCTTGCGAGCTTGGGGGAATGAGGTGGATCCAGCTAATCCCTACGTCATGAATCCCGATTCTCCCGCCGCCGCATCGGATCCGGGACACTGATACTTCCTATCGCCGCCAACGGGCGCTATGCGGTGTTAGCGGCCGTGCAGAGCTAAGCCGCGATCAGCGGAATGGACGGGCCTTAGGCCCCAATCCTTGCAGCGTGCGCAATGCCGGGCGCCATTGGGCGCCCGGCATTGCTTTCCGGTATGCGGAATCCCCCATGTTGCCCTGTGTGGATCAACCCATGGACGGGGCAACCTGGGTCAGCTAGACTGAGAATGGCAAGGTTGAGGGAGTCGAAAGGAGGTCACCATGGCTAGGCTGCGCTTCCTTACTACTGCCGCTCTGGGGACGCTCGCCCTGGCGCTGCCCGCCAGCCTGCTGGCCCTGGGGTTTGTCGCGTACCTGGATGAGCACTTGCTGGATATCTCCGCCGCCCTGCGGGCGAATTGGCCCGCACTGGCGCGGGAGGCCATGGCTCGCTGGCCCGAGGTAGCAGGGATGGTGATTGGCCAGTTGCTGCTCATGGCCATCCTGGTACTCGGCGGAAGGAAAGTCGTCAAACTCAACGCCGAAGCCTGACAGGTTGAGCCCACGAGCGGCACAATGACAGCACGAACGCGCACCCTGTGGAGCGCGCGTCGTGCTTTCTTCTGGGCCAACGCCCTTGCGGGGCATTCTACGGTCGGATGATCCCCTTGCGGATTGCGTACTTCACCAGCTCCGTCCGGGAGTGCAGGTTCAACTTGTGCATGATGTTCTCCCGATGGCGGGCCACCGTCTTGGGGCTGATCTGCAGCGTGTCTCCGATCTCGGCGTTGCTGGCTCCGTCGGCCAGGTGGACCAAGACCTCCAGCTCGCGCTCCGTCAAGCCGTTGAGGATTCTGGCCTCGCGGTCGTCCGGATCCTGTCCCAGATAATCTTTGACCAGCAGGGCGGCCAGTGAGGGGTAGAGATAGACCTCACCCTTGGCCGCCGCCCGGATGGCGGTGAGCAATTCCTCCGGCGCCGCCCGCTTAGGCACATAGCCGCTGGCGCCGGCATCCAGCATCCGGAAGAAGTATTCCTTGTCCTCATGAATGGTTAGTGCTACAACCGCCGCCTCCGGCCGAATCTCTCGGATGCGCGCGGTGGCCTCGATACCGGAGAGACCAGGCAAGCCAATGTCCATGAGGACCACGTCCGGCTGCAGCTCCTGAACAGCCTGCAGCGCCTCCTCGGCCGTGCCCGCTTCCCCCACGATTTGCACATCCTGCTCGCTGTCCAGCAGCATGCGTAGCCCCGAGCGAACAACCTCGTGATCATCCACCAGCAACAGTCGCACGGCCATGGTCTACTCTGCCTACTCCCTCATAGGGTACGCTCACTTCGATCCGCGTTCCCTGGCCTCGCTGGGAGGTGAGCCGGAAATGTCCACCCATGAGCGAGACACGTTCCTGTATCCCCATCAACCCCCAGGCGGGCCGCTCGGGATTGGCAGTGACCGCCGCAGCGTCGAAGCCAATCCCGTCGTCCTCGACTTCCAGGCGCGCCTCGCCTGGTTCATATTTTAGCCGCACCCAGGCCTTGCGCGCGCTGGCATGCCTCACCACGTTGGTCACGGCCTCTTGCGCCACCCTGAAGAGACCGATTGTGAGCAATGCCGGCATCGGGCGCTCGCTGCCCACCACCTCTACCTCTACCTCGAGCGGCGCCCGGGCCTGCGTCTCCTCCGCGTACCAGCGCAGCGCGGCCGGAAGCCCCAGGTCGTCCAGATGAGCAGGCCGCAGGTCGGCAATCAACCGCTGCAGCTCATTCAGCGCCCGATCGGTCAGCTCCTGCAGATGGCGCAGGATTCCGACTGACTTCTGTTCCTCCCGGCCAAGGCTGGATTCTACCCCCCGCAGGCCCATTCCGATTGCGGTGAGCGCCTGCCCAGTCTCGTCGTGCATTTCGCGTGCGATCCGCTGCCGCTCCGCCTCTTGGGCCTGGACCACCCGATTGAGCAGCTCCCCGCGCAGCATCTGCCGCCGCTCAGCCTCTTCCAGCCGGGCTGCCTGCAAGTCTGCCAGCTGCTGTTGCCGCTCCACCTCGAAGGAGCGCATGAAACGTATGACGGAGACCATTACCACGATGGCCGCCGCGGCGCGGAAAAGCTGCACTGGGAAACCAAAGGTCTCGAAGAAAAGGTCTGCGTTCAACGTTGTGGAGGGAGGCAACGGGCTCGAACGGGTGAAAAGCTGGCCGATGACCCCGTAGGCTGCGAATGCGGCGGAGGCGATCAGGCTGTCCTGACCGAACTGCGCCATCCCTGCTTTGAGGAAGGACCGCCGCAGGGAGAGCAGCCCGCCTGCGGCCAACAGCCCGGACGGGACCGCCAGGAGATACCGTGTCCACACATCGGCCACATCCCATAATGGCCCCTGGAGTGAGTATCGCGGCCGCATCACCAGCAGCCCAACCCCCCACAGGCCGGCCAGGGCCAACGGCGCCAGCAGACTGCGGCGGCGCATACGCTCATCGCGCGCGAGCAGAGAGGCGCCGAAGCCGCCCAGGCCCAGGAATGAAAGGGCCAGTACCGCGATTCGGAAACTAGACCAGGCCAAAGGCTCTAGCAGCTGCCCGGGCAACATCCCGAGACCCTGGAACATCTCCAGCCACTCGTGGCCTCCGTGGACCAGGCCGAAGAAGGCCAGGAATCGCAGGGCATGGGATAACCGCGTGTCAGAGGAGCGGCCGCGCTCTAGCAGGATGGCCAGGCCCATTGAGTAGAAGGCCAGTCCATAGAAGAAGAATATCTGTGCGATGAGCGAGGGGCTCATAGTCTCATCCCCTCAGGAGCCGGATCCCGTGACAACCGCCTCCGGCTGGTGGCCCGAGCGTCTCGGCGCTCAGTACCTCACCGGCCGCGCAGCTTAGTCCCGCACTGGCGACAGTAGACGTCGCTGGCACCCGCCCGCGTGCCGCAGTTGTGGCAGAAGATTGCCGAGGCTTCGATCTCGGGCTCGG
>CAYHJH010000200.1:0-3700 GCA_964356605.1 uncultured Anaerolineaceae bacterium | reverse complement strand
GATCTCGAATTCAATCGTCCCTCCCGGATCCCGGCTCCAGACTCGGGGCTTCACGCTGACTTCCACCGCGCCCTGAGCGTCGGTGCGGGCCAGATCTTGATCCGGCTGACCTGTTGGAGTGGCAGTACCGCCTTGAGTTGGTTCGATGAGCGGTGTCGCCGTTTGTGCAACTGGCTCGCCGGCGCATGCCGACAAAACCAGCCCACCCAGGACGAGCGCCAGCCGGGCCTGACCGCGTCGATCACCGGATAATTCTCGGAGAGTTCGTCCGCGCCGCGGGAACACCCCTGCGGATCGCAGTGTCAGTCGCATTTTTCCAGGACCTCCATTGCTCAAGCCGCCAGCGCGGGGCTAGGGGCCATTCGTAGTGCCCGGCGCCGCTCTCGTATGAGGATAATCGACATGACGGCAATTCCCGATAGCGTTGTGCCCAGCCCGACCAACATGAAAGGGATGCGGTACTCGGCCAGGAATGCCGCCGCGGCTGTCAATCCTACCAGAGGCAACACGTCGGTCGCATGGTGAGCGCAGCAAGCCACCATCGCGGCGGCGGACATGCCGCCGCCCGCCCCCGTAAGCGCCCCGCTCGGACCGGTATGCGTCACCGGGACGAAGAGCCGTTTCTTGAGCACCGTGTAAAGCGCCACCTGGACCCCAAAGCCCAAGATTATGGGGGTCACGATGACGCGATCCTCCCAGAAAAGCTGCAGCGCGTGGGACGGGCTCTCGGCCAGCGAGACAATGGCGAAGTACAGGCCAGTCAGAAAGATCGTGCCGGAAAGACCGGCGACCGCTGGCAGTATGAAACGCCTTGCACGCCTCACGCGCTGATCTCTTTCTTTGGGAAAGGAACTTCAAGCGGGAGGCTATCGGAGATTCCAGGACTGAGATAGCGCCAAATGGCCCGTCAGACTCAGAAGGTGACATCTGTCATCCGAAGGAGACATCGGCCGCGACCGTCGGCGGGCATGGCCATGTGACTTGCTGCACCGGCAAGATCCTGGTCGCTGGTGGTAAGAAGGAAGAGGCCAACGCCCCCGACCCGGTGACGGCGCCGGTGGGCTACTACCTTTTATTCGCGATGGTGGACGACATTCCTTCGGCTGGCCGGACTGTCGTCATTGACTATCCATATCGGGTCGATCTGCCCACCGTGGTAGGCTAAGTGCCTGCCGGAGGGCAGGTATCTATGAAACAGCATCGCTTTGCATCCCATACGCCGGAGGAGATGCGCCGCCGTTCCAACCTGGGCCATATGGTCGAGGGCCTCTTGTTGGCAACGGTCGGCGTTCTCGCCATGCTGGGCAACCTCGGCCTCGCCGCCTGGGCCTCTGCCGCTTGGCCCATCTTGATCCTGATTGCCGGGCTGCTCTTGCTCGTCCTGCTCTATCCGTCTCATCCGCTCTCCGACTGGCCGGCGATTTGGAGTGATCCGCAGCAGCGCCAGCACACGATCATGGCCGCCGGGATTGCGGCGGCCGGCGCGGCGGAGTTGGTGCGCAGGAGCAGCCCAGCCTGGGCCTATGTCTGGCCGGCCGCCATAATCCTAATCGGCATCCTGTTCCTCACCCACCCGCAGCACGGGACAGGCGAAGCGGTCGCCAAGGCAGTCAGGCAGCACCGGATCCTCGGTATCACCGCCATCATCGCTGGGCTGCTCCGGGCGGCCAATGTCATCACGGGAACGACGCTCTTCGCCATTCTATGGCCTCTCGCGCTGCTTGCCGCGGCGGCACAGCTCATCTTGTACCGCGAGCCGGAGGGCGCCTTCGAGGCAGGGGCCGGCCACGGTGAGCATCACTGAGGAGGTTCAGCTATAGCCAAAGACGATCCATACATCCCGGCCCTCGGTCGGGATTGGTTGACCCCCCTGTATGATCCGCTGCAGCGTTGGGTCATGCGCGAAGATCAATTCAAACGTCACTTGATCCGGCAGGCACAGATCGAGCCGGGGCACCGCGTGCTCGATCTGGGTTGTGGGACGGCGACCCTCACGATCCTCATCAAGCAAACTCACCCCCAGTCAGAAGTGGTTGGGCTAGATGGGGATCCGAAGGTATTGGCCATTGCCCGGGCCAAGGCGGCGAAAGCAGGGGTGGCGATTACGCTGGATCACGGCATGGCTTTTCAAATGCCTTACCCGGAAAATACCTTCGACCGGGTCCTGTCCAGCCTGGTCTTGCATCACCTAACCACGGAAACCAAACAACATGCGCTGCGCGAGGTCTTTCGAGTCCTTGGGCCCGGCGGGGAGCTCCACGTCGTTGACTTTGGGAAGCCACACACAGTCTGGGCACGCTTTGTTTCTCGAATCATGCTGGGATTTGAACAGGTAGCCGATAACATCAAGGGTGTACTACCCACGATGTTTCACCAGGCAGGATTTGATCGAGTGGCGGAGACAGCCCGCTATGCGACGGTCTTCGGCACGCTCTCTTTGTATCAGGGCCAAAAACCGGGTTGAGAGTGAAGGATTGAAAATATGAGCACGACACTGACGGCCGAGGCCGACTCAGCCGGGTTCGAAGTCACGCCATCGAAGGAGAAGGCGTGCAAATCATGAACCGCAGCCGGGCCCCTGGCAGAGAGCATTCGCGCTCATCCCGTCGGATGCTCGTGCGGGCCGTGCGGCTCGTGTTCCTCGGGGTGACCGTACACGTGCGGATCCGCGTCGAATTTGTCCGCACATTCCTGGGCATGCAAGTAGAGCGTGTTCCCGGCGTGCTCGCGGGTCGCGAAGGCGGTGTCCGGGTCAATCACCATTCCGCAGACAGGGTCTTTGACCATGGTTTGGGTCCTCCTCAGGAGCCACTTTCGGTCGCCGTCATCCACCACTGAAACTCGCGCTCGTTCTTGCCCCATTTGCTCTTGATGAACTCCAGAACCGCCCGCCTCTCTTGTTCGGTAAGTTTATCTCTGAACGCCGGCATCTTGGAATTGAACGCCGGGTCGCCGCCGTCGGCGATGATGGCGAGTAGAAGCGAGTCGGGATGATGCCAAGTGTGGCCGGAACTGTCATGGGGAGGCGGAGGGAACGATCCATCCGGCAAGGACTGCTTCCAATCCAGTGCCCCTTCCAGGGTTGCGCCATGGCACGCTGCGCATTGTTGGGAATAAGCTGTCGCCCCCTGCGTGACCCGCTCGGGATTGAGCGTGGGAACGGGCGGCACGGCGGTTTCATTGATGACGACCGGGACGCCCGCGGCCGAGGGCGATACCTGGGCCAATCGGGCGACCAACGCCACCCCGGCCAGTAGAATAACCAGGAGCAGACCCCCACGGACGGGATATCTTCCAATCTTCGGCATGTACTAGATTGAACCAGATAACCAATTGCAGCCCCAAATGAGTTCCTCGATGTCCTGCCACGTCAGGCCCTCTTCGCGGATGACCTAAACCCCTCCCTCGACACTTCCGGCGAGAGAAAAGACCAGACTCGGCCAAGCGCGAGGACCACTGTTTTCAGGCTTGAGCCACCGGACGTCATGCAATGGTTGATCTCGAGGCGCTGCCGATCGCGTGTCCGCTGAGATAGCCGACGTAAGCTGGCACGAGCGGCAGCACGCAGGGTGAGAGAAACGAGAGCAGTCCGGCCACCAAGGCGATCAGATACGTCGGGACGACTGCGCCGCCAAGCGGCACATCAAGAAACAGGCCGTTGCGCTGGGCCCAGATCGCGATAAGCGTGATCCTGCCGCTC
>CAYHJH010000199.1:0-3705 GCA_964356605.1 uncultured Anaerolineaceae bacterium | reverse complement strand
CGAGCCGCGCGGGAGACGTTATATCACAGCCGGGTTTTACGAAGAGAAAAGGCCGACCCTGGGGTCGGCCGCCTGGATGTGGAAGGAATTCACCATCAGGACAGATAGTCGCGCAGGTGTCGGCTGCGAGTGGGATGGCGTAGCTTGCGGAGCGCCTTGGCTTCGATTTGCCGGATCCGCTCCCGGGTCACCTGGAAGAATTTCCCGACTTCCTCCAAGGTGTAATCCTTCCCGTCGTGGAGGCCAAAGCGCATTTCCAGCACCTGCCGTTCACGCTCGGTCAGCACCGAGAGTGCATTCTGCACTTGCTCTTTCAAGAGCACTTTGGCGGCCGCATCTACGGGTTCGGGCAAGGTCTCATCCTGAATAAAGTCGGCCAGCTGGCTCGAGTCTTCCGAACCCACTGGAGTCTCCAGCGACATGGGCTCCTGGGCGATACGGATGATGCGGCGCACCTTGCCCGCCGCTCGCTCCCACCTCCGCTCCACGGCCGGGTCGAGCGGCGATCCCTCGAGCTCCGCCCGGCGGACGGCTACGCTGTCGGCGGGCTCGAGGAACTCCATTTCGAGGGCCAACTCTTCGGAAGTGGGCTCCCGTCCGTACTCTTGGACCAACCTGCGCTGCACTCGCATCAGCTTGTTGATGGTCTCGACCATGTGGACCGGGACACGAATGGTCCGGGCCTGATCAGCGATGGCTCGGCTGATGGCCTGGCGGATCCACCAAGTGGCATAGGTGCTGAACTTAAAGCCCTTGGCCGGATCAAACTTCTCCACCGCCCTCAGCAAGCCGATGTTGCCCTCCTGGATGAGGTCCAAGAAAGCGATCCCCCTGCCAATGTAGCGCTTGGCGACGCTAACGACCAGACGTAAGTTGGCCCGGATCAAGGCCTTCTGCGACTCTTTTGCCAGCTCCTCAAGCCGGACTTTCTCTCCATCCAGGGTCTTCGGGTCAGCCAGCCAGCGTTGATAGGTCCGGCCTACGGGAATGGTCTTCGTCTTCTCCAGGCGATCAATCAGACGGGCCTTCATCGCTTGTGGCATCGCGTACAGCGCGGTGAATGCGTCCAACGCATTCCGAGCGACTCCTTCCCAGGCCGGGTCCGTGCCCCACATGCCGTTATCCAACCAGGCTCTCAAGTAGGAGGGCGCGTCGCTTTCCCAGCCGTCCCACAGTTCAGAGGCCTCTTCTACGATCAGGATGAGATCCGGAGCAGCCTCGCCCACTCGGCGGGCGTCCTCTTCCAGGCGCTTCCAGGCAGTGCGCATGTCTTCGAACATCGCCAGATGGGCGCCCTGTATTGGCACACCATCCAGTTGTTGGGCTCGTCCTTGAAGCAATCCATTCAGCCGCGCCGGTGCGGCCATCCGAACGGCCAGCCACAGCTCCTGGTCCGAACTCAACAGCTCGACCAGGCCGATCTCTTTGAGGTAGAGCCGCACCGGATCATCGGTGCCCTCCGCTGACATCGAGAGCGGCCCGGTCTCCGGCAGCTCGGCCAGTACCTTCTCAGCGTCGCCGGCCTCGCCTTCATCGAAGTCCGGCTCGACCTCGACGACTTCGCCTTCGACGGTATCGAGGGCCTCGTCTGCCTCCGAGCCCTCATCGAGCTCCAACTCGTCCTCCGGCTCGACAACATCCTCTTCTGCGTGCTTGCGCTTCGATCTGGCCATTTGTGGCTAGATTCGCCCTCCCAGGGCGGCCTCCAAGCGTCGCTTCTGAGTGGTCAGATGCTGGGCTTCTTGGGCGAGGTAACGAATTTGATCGCCCGGCTCACCGGATTCCTGCACGGCCTGTTGTTGGTAGCTAAGCTGTTCCAACATGCTCTCGACTCGGCGCTTACGTAGTCGCAGAAAGTCTGCCGAGATCGTTTCGACGACCCGAGGCCGGTCGAAATTCACATTGTCGACCTGATCGGCAATCGCCATGGCCTGCGCCAGCGTCGAGCCATCCAGGATTGACCTCCAGTGTTGGCTCGGCTCTTCATCGACTTGCGCCAGTGCCGATCGTAAGGCCTGAAAGATGATCTGCGAGTCGGTCGCGTAAAAGTCCAGCGCCGACAGACCTTCCAACTCCAGAGAATGCAGCCTGCGGTCGATCCAGTACGTTAGCTCCGGGTCCCGCAGCAGCAATCCCAGGCAGAATCTCTCGGCCGCAGTCCACTTGGTGCCGGAGATCGAGGGCGTTTCAATCTCCTGGGCGCCACGCTTGACCCGTCGGGCAGAGCTTCTCAGGCCGAGGAGCGAACGCTCATCCAATTTCAACTTGCGGGCCAGGCTCTGACGATAGGCCTCCCGTTCGACCGGATCGGCAACATCCTCGATCAACGGGATCACCTGCCGTGCGATTTGCGCCTTGGCTTTGGCGTCGTTGAGATCCTGACCCGCGATCAGGACGTCCATCACATATTCGACCACCGGCTTTGCACCGTTCAGCACAGTCGCCCAGCCGGCAGGATCTTCGGTCACCAGTTCATCCGGATCCGTGCCACCCGGCAGCGAGATCACTCGAATGTCAGCATCCAGCCGCCCTTCATGTCGGACCAGGCCGCGCGAGTCAAACACAGGGTCCGGTTCGCGATCCATCGCTTCTCGGGCAACCGTCAGCCCACGCAGCGTGGCGCGATCTCCGGCTGCGTCGGCATCCAGCGCCAGCACGATGTTGCGGCTGTAGCGCTTGAGCGCGCGCAGTTGCTGGGCCGTCAGGGCAGTCCCCATCGGGGAGACTACGTTCTGGTAGCCGGCTTGATGCAGCGCCAGGACATCCAGATATCCCTCCACCACCACGGCCTGATCGGCGGCTCGAATCGGCTTGCCGGCCTTGTCAAGTCCGTACAGAAGGCGGCCCTTATCGAACAGTGCTGTCTGAGGGGAGTTTAGGAACTTAGGTTGGTCATTCGAGTCGAACGCGCGCGCCCCAAATCCGGCGATCTTGCCGCGCGCATCCCGGATCGGGATCATGATCCGATTGCGGAAGCGGTCGTAATGGCCGCCGGTCTCGCGCTCAATGAGCAGGCCTGCTTCGATTAATGCCGGCAGCTCATACCCTTTCTGCAGCAAGTAGCTGGACGTGGCATCCCAGCCTTCCACCGCGTAGCCGATACCGAAGCTCTCCAGGGTAGAGTCCTGCAGCCCGCGGCCGTGCAAATAGCTCAGCACCGCCGCTGCATGAAGCAGATTGTTGCGGTAGTATGTCGCCGCTGCCTCAAGCAGCGCGCGCAGGCCTGCCTTGGCCTCTTCCTGTGCGTCCTCGCCCGGAGAGCGCGGCTCGAGGGCCACTCCCGCCCGCTCCGCCAGGTAACGCAGAGCCTGCGGGAAGTCCCAGCCCTCTTTCTTCATGAGGAACCGGTAGACGTCTCCACCTTCGTTGCAGGCGCCAAAGCATCGCCAGGTGCCGGTGTCAGTGAATACCACGAAGGCTGGCGTGCGGGTATTGGGGTGAAAGGGGCAAAAGCCGGTGTAGTTCTTACCCGACTTTTTCAGGCGAACCGTTTGGCCGATGACCTCGACAATATCCGTGCGGTCCTTGACTTCCTCAATGACGCCCATCGGCTACCTTCGCGGGTCCCGCTCCGCGTGGAAAGGGAGGCGGATTATAGACTCCCCTCTGGAGGCTGGCAATGTTGACCCGGTTCTCGAGCCTCGTTCTCTCCATACCTGCACTAGACCCGCATCCTAATGAACACCCAGTCGGCTCCAGTGGTAC
>CAYHJH010000198.1:0-3711 GCA_964356605.1 uncultured Anaerolineaceae bacterium | reverse complement strand
ACCTTGCGCCAGCTCGCCAGATATGACCTGCTCGCGGATCTGATTCACGATCTGCATGTAAATCGGTTCTTTGCGACGGAACTCGACGGTGATCACACTTCAGCCCCGGATCTAGAAGAAAAGCGCGACCAGACTGTTCTTTGCCCCACTACGATTGTCTTATTGTTTGATTGTACTATTGTATCTTTGAGTGATTGTACCACATCAGGCAGTCGATTCCAGTAGACGGGCGATCTCGTCCCGCTCGGGCTTGGGCGCCGACTGGACCCCCTGGGCCGTGCGCAACCGGACCTCGGGTTCTCCCTTGGGACCCACTTTTCCGATGCCTGCGCAGGGGATCCCTTCGGCGCTGAGCACCCGGACGATCGCCGCTTGATCGCGAGCGGCTGCCGTGAGCAGCAGCGCCCCCGAAGCGATGCTCGCCAGCGGATCCAGGCCAAATGCCTCACACAGCGTTCGCCCTTCCGGCAAGATCAGGATTGCTTCCGAATTCACTTCCAGTGCACAATCCGATGCTTCCGCCAGCTCCCACAACCCGGCCGCCAGCCCGCCCTCGGTCGGATCGTGCATGGCGTGAACCTCGCCCGCTTCGACCGCCAACCGAGCAGCGCGCACGACACTGATGCCCGGATCGAAAAGGAAATCTCGGCAACGCCTCAGGAAGTCCGGGTCGAAACGCCCCTCCAGCTCCGCCGCCTTCTCACGCGCAAGGATCGCCGTCGCTTCAATTGGAATGCCCCCCGCCAGCAGCAACGTGTCTCCCACCTGCGCCCCGGCAGCGGTGACCAGTCGGTTCTTCGCCACTTCGCCCAACAGGCAGCCCACCACGATCGGGCGGTCGATGCCGTGAGTGATTTCAGTGTGGCCTCCGACCAGCGACACTCCCAACGATCCGCAGGCCTCCGTGATCTGGCCAAATATCGCGTCTGCCAGGCCTCGATCCGCCTGGCCCTCCGGCAGCAATAGGCTGGCCAGGAACCAGCGCGGTTCCGCGCCCATGCAGGCCACGTCATTCGCGTTCACGTGCACCGCATACCATCCGACCCGGTCGCTGGCGAGGGTGATCGGGTCGGTCTTGGCCACCAGATAGCGATCGCCCATATCGATCACCGCCGCGTCCAGTCCAATGCCCGGACCCACCAAAACTCGCGGGTCCGCCGGAGCGACTTTGGCGAGCAGCTCCCTCAGAACCGAATTGGGAATCTTTCCAAGCGGGTAGGAATCTGATCTGCGAAGCACGAGACCCTAAGGCAGGAGGCGCAGCGGGTCTGCACCGAATCCGAGCCGGAAATGAAGAAAGAGGAGAGCTGCCGCCACAAGCGCGATCAGCAGCAGATACACCCAGTCGAGCGGGCGAAAGGCGATGTCTGCAAGGTAGCTTCGCCGCACGCCGCGCGCCCCAAATGCACGGGCCTCCAAGGCCCGTGCCAGGTTCTCGCTGGTTCGAAACGAGCTGACCATTAGCGCCACAAAGCCGGGGAGCAGCACTCGGGCACGGCGCAGTCCGCCCGTGCCCTCCAGATCCAGTCCGCGGGCTCGCTGAGCTTGGGTGATGGTCTCATAACTTTCCCGAAGGGTCGGAATGAATCGCAATGCCAGCCCGACCGACAAGCCCCACGGATAAGGGAGCCCGAGCTTGACCATACCCCGAACGATGCCCTGGCTCTGCGTGGTGAATAGCCACAGGAAGATCGATAGCGCCATCGCCAGCAGCCGCAGACCGAGGGCCGCACCCTGCGCGAGGCCCCCGACTGTGAGATGGAGCGGACCGACGGTTAGAACCTCTGGTCCTAGCGGATAGAAGATCGCCCGCAGCACCATCATCAGCAGGCTTACCGGAAGGATAGTCCGCACCACCCGCCAGGTTTTGGTCGCGGGGAGGCCGGCGGAGATGTAGAGCAGAATCAAGACTAGCAGCGCACCGGCCAGCACCAGCGGGTGCTGCAGGATTAGCAGGCCCGGGATCGACACCGCCACGAGGGCAAATTTCACCCGCGGGTCAGCCCGGTGAATCCAGCTCTCCCCGGGAACGTAGAACTCAACCAAGCGCCGCCTCCTGCATTCTCAAATAGTCGTGGCAGATAGCCTCTACGGTCATACCCTCTAGCTCCAACCCGGCAGCGGACAGCTGCCGAGCCAGTTCGACGATCTGCGGCGGTTGAATGCGGGCCGCATGCAATATTTCCTCCCGTCTAAAGATTTGCTGCGGCTCCCCCTGCGCAACGACGCGCCCCTCGCTCATCACCGCCACCCGTGAGGCGTAGCGCGCCACCAGCTGCATGTCATGTGTGATCATGACCATACTGTGGCCCTGCGAATTGAGCGCCACGAAATGACTCATAAGCTCGGCGGCGCTGCCCCACTCCAGCCCCGTGGTCGGTTCATCCAGGATGATCACGGCCGGTCGCATCGTGAAGACTGCCGCGACGCTCACCTTGCGCCGCAGACCAAAGCTCAGCGTTCCGGATCCGCGGTCCGCCCAGCGCTGCAATCCGAATGCCTGCAGACCGCTTTCCACCCGATCCTGCACCTCCACGGGGTCGAGCCCCAGGTACTGCGGGCCGAGGGCGAGCTCCTCCCTGACCGTGGGGCAGAAGAGCTGATGATCGGGATTCTGGAACACATAACCAACCTGCCGCGCCAGCCGGCCCGTGGATTGCTCGGCGATGTCCAGTCCGTCCAGCGAAACCCGGCCCTTCGCCGGCCGCAGGAGACCATTGAAGTGTTTGGCCAGGGTCGATTTTCCAGAGCCATTCTGGCCGACGATCGCCAGGAACTCCCCCGGCTCCACGCCGAGATTTGTCCCTCGCAGCACCGGGTGCAGCTCTTCGTAGGAGAACCACAGATCAACCGCTTCCAGCCGGGGCGCGTGGATCATGCGATCGAACCCTGACGGAGTGCTTCGACAGCCTCCTCCAGCCGGTTGAAGTGGTAAGCCGGTGTCCCGAGCCGTCGGTTCAAGCAGTGCGCAAACTCCCGGATCTCCGGAGCACGCAGTCCCAGCGCTGCCAGCCGCTCGACCTCTTCGAAAACTTCGGCCGGCTCCCCCTCCATCACGATCTGGCCGTGGTCGAGCACCAGCAACCGATCGGCAAACTCGGCCACCGCCTCACTTTCCTGAGTGACCATCAAGACGGTGTGCTCCTGCCGCAGCGTCCGGACAATCTCAAAGATATCCATCTTCCCGGCTGGATCCAGGCTGGCGGTGGGCTCGTCCAGCACCAGGACCCGCGGGCGCATGGCCAGGATCGACGCAATCGCCACCCGCTGCTTCTCGCCCCCGGAGAGATGCCCGGGTGAGCGTGCGTGGAATCCGCCCAGCCCCACGCTCTCCAGCGCCCAGTCCACTCGCGCCCGGATCTCGCCCGGCGGCAGACCGAGATTCTCCGGACCGAACGCCACCTCCGTCTCGACGGTCATCTGCAAGAACTGGGTCTCCGGATCTTGAAACACGATGCCGATTTGCTTCGCCAGCTCGGCCACCGGATGACGCTTAGTGTCCAGCCCCTCGATCCGCACCTCCCCTCGGATCTGCCCACCGGTGGACTGTGGCACGCTGCCGTTCAACGCCAAGGCCAGGGTCGACTTTCCGGCGCCGGTCGCTCCCATCAGGCAGACAAACTCACCCGCCTCGAGCTGGAGGCTCACGCCCCGCAGCACCCACTCCGGCCGCTCGCCGGGCAGAGGTGGATAGGCATACCAGAGGTCTCG
>CAYHJH010000197.1:0-3725 GCA_964356605.1 uncultured Anaerolineaceae bacterium | reverse complement strand
GTCCGGTTGCTCAACTTGGCGATCGGGGGCATGACCCGCTTGAAGTGATTACGCCGGACCAGCTCGACGACCCGCTCGACGAACCGGCGCTCGAAGCCGGCCTCCACACAGGCCTCGGGGGAGCGCCGGCGGTCGACGAGCAAGTAGAGCAGTCGGTCCACTTCTTCGTACGTAAACCCGAGCTCTCCTTCGTCGGTCTGGCCAACCCAGAGGTCGGCGGTGGAGACCTTCGCCAGGATGACATCCGGCACACCCATTGCTCGTGCCAGCTGGCGCAGCTGGGTCTTGTAGAGATCGCCGAGCGGGTTGATGGCGCTGGCCGCGTCGCCGTACTGGGTGGTGTAACCGAGCAGGATCTCGGTCTTGTTGCCCGTGCCGATCACCAGGCCTCCAAACTCGGCGGACTGATCGTAGAGCACGATCATCCGCACGCGGGCCATCACGTTTCCCCGCCGGATTTGTTCCTGCTCTGGGACCTCTGCAAGCAACGTGTCGACGGCCGCGCTGACCGAGATGGTCTTCTCTTGCACGCCGGTCTGCTGCATGATCAGGCCGGCATGGTCGAACGAGTCGGGCGCAGAAGACGCATAGGGCATTCGCACGGCCAGGACATTCTGAGGCCCCAACGCCTCCGCCGCCAGGATGCAGGCCAGAGCGGAGTCGACCCCGCCCGAAAGACCAACCACGGCGCGCTCAAAGCCCGCCCGGGTCGTCTCGCTGCGGATGAAACCGGTCAGGATCTTCCTGGCCAGACCGGTATTGATCTCCAACTTGATTTCACTCGCCGTCACGCCGAGTCCCCAATTGGTCAGTTCCTAGGATGCGAGAGAGTTCGCGATAAACCAGCGCAGTTCGTTCATCGCGCAGCAGCGGCAACCGAGCCCGAGCGCGCTGCAACTGTTCCAGGTCCAATTCTGCCAGCGTCAGCGACTCTTCGTGGTGTGGCCCGCGGACGACCAGTTCCCCATGCGGGTCGAACACGGTCGAGCCGCCCCAAAAACCGAGCCCGTCTTCGAATCCTACCCGGCAGACATTGGCGACAAAGGCGGTGAACAGGCTGGCGTAGGCCTGGTTGACGTGCTCGACCCAGCGCGCCGACTCGAGTGTCGCCTCGGAGTCCAACCCCCGACCCGGGGAGGCCGACATGAAGAGCAACACGTCCGCTCCGTCGAGCCAGAGCAAGTACGGAGGCGAGGCGTGCCAGAAGTCCTCGCAAATCAAGGTGCCGAAGCGGCCGAACCGGGTGTCGAACGCACGGATGTGATCGCCCCAGGCGAAGAAACGGCCCTCGTCGAACATGCCATAGGTCGGCAAATAAACCTTACGATGCACATGCACGAATTCGCCCTGCGACAGGTAGGCGGCGGAATTGAAGAAGCGGTGCCGGTCGTCGGATTCCACGAATCCCAGCAGGATGTCCAACTTGCGGCTGGCGTCGAGCAGGGGTTTGAAGATTGGATCGTCGGCGACTGCCTTGCGAGCGACGGTGGGCGTGAGGTCCTGAAGCTGATAGCCGGTGAGCGAGAGCTCTGGGAAAACTACCAGACTCGCCCCCGCCTTGCGGGCGGATTCGATTCCCGCCAGATGCTTCTCCAGATTGGACTGGATATCGCCCAGCCGAGTGTTGATCTGGGCCAACGCGACCACGATCATTTCCGGGCTCGAATGGCTATTCCGCTAAGGCCGAGGGCCAGCAAGCCTGCCGAGGCAACGCCATCCAGACGCAGCCCGGCCAACACAGGCATCGGGTCGCCCCGGATCCAGGCTATGCCCAGGGCGCCGGCGGAGAGCAGCGTCAGGGCAGCGGCGGCCAGGAGGCCGGGCCGCAGGCCCAGTTGAGAGAGCCGATTGAGCGCGAGTATGACCAACAAGGTATATACCCCGCCGATTGCCTGGGCGGGCCAGCGGGGGGCGAGATTCCCGAGCAGGTCGGGGGCCGGCGGCGTTAGCGGTCCGGGAGGGGTCCGCCGCCCGTAGGCGCAGGCGTCCAGCAGGCATCCGAGCCATCCGGCGGCCCCGACGATTGCAGCCGGGATGGCCAGCAGATCCGCTTCACCCCAAAATGGCCGCCGGGTGATCTTGTCGTAGGCGGCCACCCCGATCAGGGCGCCCAGCGCCCCGCCGGCCCAGCTCAACCCACCTTGCCAGAACCAGGCAGCCTCGAAGACTCGGGTGCTGTAGTAACTCCAGTGAGTGAGGACGTAACCCAACCGAGCTCCGAGCAACCCGCAAGAAAGAGCGATCAGCCCGGCATCGATCCTTGCTACCGTCTCGCCTGCCTTGGTCTGTCGTTCCAGGGGTGCGAGGCCCAGCCACAGCAAGCCGAGCAGCGCACCCGTTGCTAAGACCAACGGGTAAGCGTTAGACACAGCACGATCCAGCGGGCCTGGGAAGTTTACCATTTCCATCCCAGGCGCTATAATCCCTCGAGGCAATCCCCTGCCTGCAATGCCAGAGCTCAAAATCGCGCGGGTGTCGAGCAGATCGGAGCTGGAGGAATTCATCACCTTTCCGTGGACGGTGTATGAATCCAATCCCTATTGGGTACCTCCGCTGATCTCCGAGCGCAAGCAGTTCCTCGATCCAGAGCGCAACCCGTTTTTTGAACATGCGAAAGCGACCTTTTTCCTGGCCCGCCGGAATGGTCGGGTGGTGGGGACCATCGGCGCCTTCAGCAATCATCTGTACAACCAGGTTCACAGCGAGAACTCCGGGTTCTTCGGATTCTTTGAAGTGCTGGACGAGCCTGAAGCCGCAAGCAGGCTTTTAGCGACCGCCGAGGATTGGGCCCGCCAGGCCGGCCACAACCGGCTGCTTGGGCCCATGCAGTACTCCACCAATGACGAGCTCGGCCTGCTGGTTGATGGGTTCGACGATCCGCCGCGGATCTTGATGACCTACAACCCGCCTCGCTATCAAGGTTATCTCGAGGGCGCCGGGTACCAGAAAGAGATGGACCTGTGGGCCTATTCTGTTGATGTTGCCAAGCTGCATGACGGAATGCCGGAGAAAGTGCGCCGGGTCAGCGAGAAGATCCTGAAACGCTGGAATCTCCAGGTCCGCCGGGTGAACATGAAGGATTTCGATCGGGAAGTCGATCGAATTAAAGAGTTGTACAACGCCAGCTGGGAACTGAACTGGGGTTTTGTCCCCCTGACCGATCATGAGATGGCCAACCTGGCCAAGCAGCTGAAGCCGATCATCGATCCGGATCTCACCCTGATACTCGAGCGAGATGGCCGGGTGGTTTCCTTCGCCATTGCCTTGCCCGATCTGAATCAACCGTTGCGATTGGCCTACCCCAAGCCGGGCTATCCCGAAGTTCTGACCTTCCTCAAATTACTCTGGCATTGGAAGGTGCGGCGTGCCCCAACCTGGGTGCGCGCTTGGGCGCTCGGGATTATCCCCGAGTACCGCGGACAGGGCCTCGAATCGCTGCTGCTGCTTCAGTTAGTTGAAACCGCATACCAAAAGGGCTACCGCTTTGGCGAAATGAGTTGGATATTGGAGAGCAATGACAAGGTCCAACGCAGCATCGAACTCTTAGGGGGCGAGATCTACAAGACCTATCGGATCTATCAGAAGCCCTTGTAGGATCCGATTCGCCATTCGCCAGGCCCCAAGTCAAGATACGCTGTCTGTAATTGCAGGTCGCACACCATGCTCCAGTCTCCACTGCTGCCCAATCTGCTCTACCTGATCCTGGTCGCCGGGCTCTGGCTGGC
>CAYHJH010000196.1:0-3753 GCA_964356605.1 uncultured Anaerolineaceae bacterium | reverse complement strand
TTAGCTGGGAGGATACCGGCCAGGCGCCTTAGCCTGGCTCGCCATCCGACGAGCGGGGCCAGCGGCTGAGGGCTAGGCCTGCATCGCCTCGAGAATTTCCCGCAGCGAAATCGGCCCCTCTCGAAGAAGCTTGGGCGGATTGACGGTGCAGTCCAGCACCGTCGACGGAACTCCGCCGGGCGTCTCACCGCCGTCGATCACCAGCGCAATCCGGCCAGCCAACTCTTCCAACACGGCTTGAGCAGTTCGCGTGCTTGGACGGCCGGACAGGTTGGCTGAAGTCACCGCCAGCGGGCCGGCCGCTGCCAGGAGCTTCAGCGCAAACGGATGGTTCGGGACTCGCACCCCGATGCTGTCACCCGAGCTGACCTCCGTGGGCACCGTGCTCAATCGTCTGACGACCAATGTCAACGGACCGGGCCAGAAACGGTCCGCCAGCCTTCGAACCCTATCGGATGTCTCATCGGCGACTTCTTGAATCGAATGCCACCCGGCCAAGAGGACCGGAACGGCTTTGATTTCATCGCGCCCTTTTACCGCGTAGAGCTGGGAGACGGCGCGTCCATCCCAGACGTTCGCGGCCAGCCCGTATACGGTATCGGTAGGGATTGCGACCAGCTCCCCCTTGCTCAGCGCAGACCTGGCCCGTTCGATCGCCTGCGGGTCGTCGGCGGCAACGACCTCGATTTCAATCTGCACGAGATCCTCCGGCACGGACAAGAACCACCCGATCCTTCCCGGCCAAGTCCTGGGCCACTTCGACGGTCGAGCCGGGCAAAGCGGCCCGCGCCATCCTGACGACACGGCCGGCCTGACGCGGATCGATCTCGAGAAGTGCAGCGCCTCTCGGCGCCAGGCAGCGCGGCAAGTCACTGACCAGCCGGCTGATCAAGCTCAGCCCGTCCGGACCACCGTCGAGCGCCAGTAGCGGCTCACGCACCGGCAGGATCTTGAGCTCCTCGGTGGTTACGTACGGCAAGTTGGCGCACAGCAGATCAAAGGGCCCGACGAGAGCGGCCAGCAGGTCCGCCTGGACGCAGGCGATCTTAGCAAGCACACCATGTGCCTCGGCATTCAGCCTTGCGATCTCCAGCGCCTCACGCGACACATCGCTGGCGATGACCGACGCGCCGGGAAGCTCCAGGGCCAGGGTGACTGCGATGCAGCCGCTGCCCGTCCCCATGTCCAAGATCCTCGACGATGTGCCAATTCTCGAAACCCACTGCAGCGCCAATTCCACCATCCGCTCGGTCTCGGGCCGCGGGATGAGCACCGACGGACTGAGCCGAAATCGTCGGCCAAAAAACTCCCACTCCCCCAGAACGTGGGGCAACGCGGTTCCGGCCAGCACCCGATCAAGCGATTCGGCGAATCGTGTGGCCTGCTCGTCGCTCAGCTCAATTTCTGGATGCGCGAGCAACCAGGCCCGGGGCCGACCCAGAGCAGCAGAAAGAAGGGTTTGTGCGTCGAGTGCGGAGCTGTCGGTCTGGTCGCGGAGTTTGCGGCGCGCGGTCTCAAGCGCCCCGGCGATAGTGGATGTCACTGCCCATCATCCCGCAGTGGAGCCAAAGCCAATCTCCAAGCAGGACCTTTGCTCGAGGGTTGGCGGAGCCATCCAAGACCGTCAGGCCCCCACGGCTTGCAGGCGTTCCGACGCCTCATGGGTAGCCAATTGCTCGATGAGCTCATCCAGATCACCGTTGAGGACGGCAGGCAGGTTGTGTGCCGAGTAGCCGATCCGGTGATCCGTGATCCGGGATTGGGGGAAGTTGTACGTGCGGATCTTCTCCGACCGTTCGCCGGAGCCGACCTGCGCGCGGCGAGTCGCGTCTTGCTCGGCGTGCTGCCGGCTCAGCGCCAGCTCGTACAGCCGGGCCCGCAAGATTCGCATCGCCCGCTGCTTGTTCTGAAGCTGAGACCGCTCATCCTGGCACTGTGCAACGATCCCGGTTGGGAGGTGCCTGATCCGCACGGCGGTCTCGTTTTTCTGCACGCTCTGTCCGCCCGCGCCAGCCGATCGGAAGGTATCGACCTCGATATCTTTCTCTGGAATCTCGACCTCCACCTCCTCCGCTTCTGCGAGCACCGCCACCGTCGCGGTTGAAGTGTGGATCCGGCCCTGCGATTCCGTGGCAGGCACCCGCTGCACTCGGTGGACGCCGGATTCGAATTTCAGCCGCGAAAAGGCCCCCTGCCCTTTCACCTGAAAGATGATCTCTTTGAACCCCCTAACCCCGGTGTCGCTTTGGGAGAGCACCTCTACCTTCCAAGCCCGGCCTTCGGCGTAGCGGCTGTACATGCGGTAGAGATCTGCGGCAAAAAGGCCGGCTTCGTCCCCGCCGGTGCCGGCCCGGATCTCCACAATCACGTCCCGCCGGTCGCGCGGGTCTCGCGGCAAGAGCATTTCCTTGAGGCTAGCCTCCAGCTCTGTCAAGCGCGGCTGAATCTCTTCGATCTCTTGCAGGGCAAGTTCGCGGAGCTCCGGGTCGTTTCCCACCTGAAAGCTCTGGGCCTGGGTCAGCCGGTCGCTGAGGACCTTATGTTCGCGGAACGCGGTCACCACGGGCTCAAGCTCCGCCCGCTCCTGAGCCAAGCCGGCCACCCTCTGGTAATCCGTGGCCGCCGCGGCCATCTCCTGCTCTAAGGCCTGGAAGCGCTCTTCCAGGCTGGTTAATCTCTTCAACATGGCTCACACACAATAAACTCCCACGGCTGCCGTGGGAGGTTCCTCGAGATTATACCCCGAAGGCTCCGGACCCTGCCCGGCGGCATCAGACCTTAATCCATCCGCTTTGGGAACCCGAGCAGTCCCCGCGACGTCCTAACAGCAAGATCCTTGTGTCTAGGAGCAGGCCCATGAGACTCCCACATTCTTTCCCGTTGGCTGTACTGCTGACCGTGCTCGCCGTCTCCACTGCAACCCCGGCGCATGCGGACGGCATCATCGTACCCGAACCTCCGATCTGCGAGTTCGGGCCGTGCCCGATCCCCATCCGCATGAGCCAGCTGGCAATCGAATACCATCGAGTGGAAGTTCGGATCGATGATCAGGTGGCGGTGACCCACGTCGACCAGGCCTTCCGCAACGACAACGACTGGACGGTGGAAGGTACCTATATCTTCCCGTTGCCGGAGGGCGCGGCAGTCACCAGCTTCACCCTGTGGATTGACGGTGAGCCGGTTCAGGGGAAAGTGCTGACCCGAGAAGAGGCTCGCCAGATCTATGAGGAAATCGTCTTCAAGCTCAAGGACCCGGCGCTTCTGGAGTATGTCGACCGCGGCGCGGTCCAGGCTTCCCTCTTCCCGATCGAGCCGGGGCAGACCCGCCAGATCGAGCTGGAATACACCCAGGTGTTGGAGGCCGATCACGGCTTGATTCGTTACCGCTACCCGCTCAACACCGAAAAGTTCTCCTCCCAACCGCTGGAGCAGGTCAGCATCGCGGTGAAAGTGCTGTCTGACGATCCGGTGCGAGCGGTCTACTCACCTTCGCATCAGGTCGCCATCGATCGGGGGGACGATTTCCGGTTCAGCGTGGGTTATGAAGACGCCGATGTCACGCCCGATCGCGACTTCGAGCTGTACTACAGCGTGGCCGACGGCGAGATCGGACTGAACCTGATCAGCTTCCGCGACCTGGAGTCGGACGACCCGGACGGCACCTTCTTAATGCTGGTCGCCCCGAGCGTCGAAGCTGCCCCAGACCAGCGCATCGACAAGGATCTGATCCTGGTGCTCGACCAGAGCGGCAGC
>CAYHJH010000195.1:0-3758 GCA_964356605.1 uncultured Anaerolineaceae bacterium | reverse complement strand
CCAACCTCGCCGCCTGCCGAGCCAACAGCAGAAGTGATTGCCTTCGAGGGCGCGACGCTGGAAGATCCGGCCTGTGCCGGCTTCTTCAGCAAGATCGAGGCGGTCGATGCATATAGCGTCGTGTTCACCCTGTGCAAGCCCGACGCAGCGTTCCTGTCGAAGATGGCCTTTAGCGTCTTCTCGATTTACCCCCAGGAATGGCTCGAAGCCACCACCGAAGCTGGCGCGCGGCTTGAATCTCCGGTCGGCACCGGACCTTACCAGGTGGGCGAATGGAGCCGCGGTGAAAGCCTCACCTTCACCCGCTTCGCCGACTACTGGGGCGAGCCGGCCAACGCAGACTCGGTCGTGTTCCGCTGGAGCACGGAGTCGGCCGCCCGCGTTCTTGAACTTCAGGCTGGGACGGTCGACGGCATCGACAACCCGGGGCCCGATGACTTCGCAGTTATCGAGGCCGACCCGAACTTGCAGTTGATCGAGCGCCCTGCTCTGAACACCTTCTACCTGGCCATGACCAACACCTTCGAGCCCTTTGACGACGTGAAGGTGCGGCAGGCCGTGGCCCAGGGCATCGACCGCGCGCGGATCGTCGACACGTTCTACCCGCGAGGGTCGGAAGTGGCATCCCACTTCACACCGTGCTCGATCCCGAACGGCTGCACCGGAGATGTCTGGTACGACTTCAATCCCGAAGCGGCCCGCGCCTTACTGGCCGAGGCTGGCTTCCCAGATGGGTTCAGCACCGGGCTCTTCTATCGGGATGTCGTGCGCGGCTACTTGCCCGAGGTTGGGCGCGTGGCCGAGGAGCTTCAGGCTCAGCTCAAGGCCAACTTGAACATTGACGCTGAGATCGTGGTGATGGAGTCGGGCACCTTTATTGAGGAGTCCACCGCCGGGCGCCTCGACGGCTTCTATATGCTGGGCTGGGGCGCCGACTACCCGCACATCACCAACTTCCTGGACTTCCACTTCGGGGAGGCAAACCCGCAGTTCGGTATCCAATCCCCGACCTACTTCGAGGTGCTGGCCGAGGCAGCTACGATCGCCGACGAGGCAACCGCTGCACCGCTGTACACCGAGGCCAACAACGCCATCCGCGAGTACGTGCCGATGGTGCCGGTTGCCCATGGTGGCTCGGCCACGGCCTTTCGGGCAGATGTGGCTGGGGCGCACGCCTCGCCGCTCAGCAACGAGTACTTCGCGGCGGTCGATCCGGGTGGCCGAGAGGTCTTCGCCTGGATGCAGAACGCCGAGCCGATCAGCCTGTTCTGCGCCGATGAGACCGACGGGGAGTCGCTGCGAGCATGTGAGCAGGTCATGGAGCCGCTCTATACCTACGAGGTGGGCGGCGTGGCTGTTCAGCCTGCTCTGGCGACCTCTTGCGAGCCCAACGCGGATCTAACGGTGTGGACCTGCGCGCTCCGCGAGGGGGTCTTGTTCCATGATGGTTCGAAGTTCGACGCCAACGACGTGGTGGCCACGTTTACTGCAGGGCTGGACGCGGCCAGCCCGCTGCACGTGGGAAACACCGGCGCGTGGGAGTACTACAGCTACCTCTGGGGCTTGATCAACGCGGAGGGGTAATCCCTAGCACAGCGTCCTGCAAGTAGACGCAACGACGCGGGATGGGGCCCGGAGATTGGGCCCCTCCCGCGTTCTCCTTCTCGCAAGGTATGCTATGAGACCGCAATCATGACCGAGTATGTCGCCCGCCGGGTCCTTTATTCGATCCCGGTCTTATTTGGCATCGTATTCGTAGTTTTTGTCTTGGTGCGCTTGATCCCGGGCGAGCCGTGTACTGCGATGTTGGGGGAGAAGGCGAGCGCGGAGACCTGCGAGCGGTTCACCCGTGAGCACGGCCTGGATAAGCCCGTCCCCGTGCAGTTCCTGATCTTCCTCGGAGACGTGGTCCGAGGAGATCTCGGTACCTCCATCCGTTTCACCCGTCCGGTCACCTTGATCCTGGTGGAGCGGCTGCCGATGACGATCGAGCTCACCCTGGCCGCCCTCACCTTGGCGATCTTGATCGGCATCCCGGCGGGAATCGTTTCTGCCCTGCGGCATAACTCGCCGGCAGATGTCGGGGTCATGGTCGGCGCTAATGTCGGGGTGTCGATGCCGGTGTTCTGGTTGGGACTGATGCTGGCCTACCTCTTTGCCATCGTGTTCAAAGATACATTCTTGTGGCTGCCGCCATCGGGCCGGATCACGGCCGGGCTGAGCGCGACGCCTTACTATGAAGTCTTCGGGTGGGAACTGGCCGCGGACAGTGCCTGGTTTAAGTTCAATGAATTCTTTGCCAACTTATATATCTTCAACTCGATCATCACCGGCAACTGGGAGGTGCTCAAGGACGTCCTCAAACACCTGATCCTGCCGACGGTGGCGCTCAGCACGATTCCCATGGCGATCATCGCCCGGATGACCCGCTCCAGCCTGCTGGACGTGATGGGCCGCGAATATATCCGGGCAGCTCGGGCCAAGGGCGTGTTGGAGCTGAGCATCGTGATGCGGCATGCCTTGCGGAACGCGCTGTTGCCGTTGGTGACAATCATTGGGCTCTCGCTCGGTTTGCTGCTGAATGGCGCCGTGCTCACCGAGACGATCTTCGGACTGGCCGGGGTCGGCCGGATCCTCTTCGAAGCGATCACTGCCCGCGACTATCCGATCATTCAAGCATTCACCCTGGTGATCGCGGTGAACTACGTGGCCATCAATCTGCTGGTGGACCTCTCTTACACTTACCTGGATCCGCGGGTGCGGCTCAAACAGGAGGCCTGAGGCTTGGCTACCTTGGAACAGGCGCTTGGGCGCCAGGTCTCAGTCGCCCTGCCGAGCTCGCTGTGGGGGACCGCGCTGAGCCGATTGCTCCGGCGGCGATCCGCCATCGCCGGGATCGTCATCCTGGGCAGCCTGGTCGTGATCGCGATCCTGGCGCCCGTGATCGCGCCCTATGATCCGATCGAGGTGCTGATCGGGGTGGAAGAGGTCACCCGCCGAGAGGCGCCCTGCGTTTATCTGCTCGGTTGCCCGCGCGATCGCCCGCAGCACCTCATGGGCATCGATGGCAACGTGCGAGACCAGTTCAGTCGGGTCGTCTACGGTACCCGCCTGTCCTTGTTGATCGGGTTCACAACGGTCGGGTTTGCGATTCTGGTAGGGATGGCGCTCGGCTCCGTGGCGGGCTACTTCGGGGGCTGGCTCGACAACGTCATCATGCGGGTGATGGACGTGCTGCTTGCCTTCCCCTCCCTGCTGCTGGCAATCGCCATCGTCGCCGTCTTGGGACCCGGATTGCAGAACGCCTTGCTGGCGATCGCCATTGTGTCGATCCCAGCCTACGCCCGGGTAATGCGGGCCAGTGTGCTGTCGGTAAGGGAGACCGAATTTGTGGCGGCTTCTAGAGCGCTCGGCTCTGCGCCTTTACGGACCTTGCGGAGTGCAGTGTTCCCGAATGCTGTGACGCCATTGATCGTGGTGGGCACGCTTGGCGTTGCGACCGCGATCCTGGACGCTGCAGCGTTGTCCTTTCTGGGACTCGGGGCCCAACCGCCGACCCCGGAATGGGGGACGATGCTGGGGGCCGAACGCAATCAGGTCTTTACCGCCCCCCATCTGGTGTTCTTCCCCGGCCTGGCGATCATGATCACCGTCCTTGGTTTCAATCTACTGGGGGATGGTCTGCGCGACGCGCTCGATCCACGGCTGGCCGCCCGCGGTGCACAGGCTCGCCTCGGGAGGCTAAAGCCGTGAGCCTG
>CAYHJH010000194.1:0-3770 GCA_964356605.1 uncultured Anaerolineaceae bacterium | reverse complement strand
CGCGGCGTGGACGAGTTCCGGGCGACCCTGCCCCAGGTAGTGGCCCACGCTCAAGCGAAGCTGCGGACGCTGCGCGCCGGCCGGGTGCCGGCCAAGGATCTGGTCGTAACCCACCGGCTCTCTCGCGAGTTAGAGCAGTATCGGGTCCGCACCGCCGCCGCCCGCGCCGCCCAGCAGCTCGCCCGGGCCGGCGTGCAGCTCAGCCCCGGCGAGATGATGCATTTCGTTTATGTGACCGGGCCCGAGAAAGTCCGGCCCTGGGAAGCAATCCTTCGACAGGCTCAGGACGCGAACAGTGAGCCACTAAACGAGTCCGGCCAAGCGTGGAACCGAGCAGAAGGCTCGGGGCAATTAAGCTACGACAGCCAGGCCTACACCGAACTGCTGCTGCGCGCGGTCGAAAGCCTGCTGTCGCCGCTGGGCGTCGACCGGCCGACGCTGCAGACCTGGCTGCTGGGCGACGCCGGATATTGGGGGCCGCCCGGCATCCTGCCCCCGCCCGGGGCCGACATCCGCGCTCCCCTGATAGAGGGTCGCAGGTTGCCCCGGCCCGGCCGAGGTTTCACCAATGGCACAGTCTTCAATCGACCGCCCCGCCCTGAGCCAGCCGAAGGGCCCCGCCCCGAGCCAGCCGAGGGGCTGCGCATTCCGCTGGCGCTGGACTACAAGACTCCCATCGCCCAGGGAGTGGGGGCATGAGACCCGCCCTGGCGATCCTCTGCCTGGTCGCCACGGCCGCGCTGTTCCAAAGCCGCACCTGGAGCTGGCAGCTCCACCCGGCAGTGGTCGACGCGCTATCGTTGCTGACGCTGTGCGGCGCGCTGGTCGTCAGCGCTACCCTGATCGCTACCTGGCCGCGCGCCCTAGGCAAAACCCGCGCCCGGGCCTTCCTGCTCAACGGGCTGGCGGCCCTGGCGGCCATCACCATCTGGCTCAGCTATGTCCTGGCAGACTTTGGGGCCCCGCAGGCCACGCCCGGACATCGCTGGTTGCTGGCCCTGGCCTTAAGCTGGACGCTTGCACCCTTCGCAGCCCTGGTCCTCACGACCCTCGGCGCCCGCCTCACCCGGCGACGAGGCCCCGACCTGCTACTGCTCCGATGATCCGCGAACTGGTTCTCACACGCCGATCCAGCCAACGTTTGACTCTCCAACCCTACGCATGATATGATGCTCGCCAGCCGCCGAAAAGCGGCTTCGACTTCCTATTTAGGAGGTGCACGACATCAGCGCATCGGACTTCCGGATAAACAAAGGGATCAGGGTGCCTGAAGTCCGCTTGATCGATGCGGACGGAGAAAACAAGGGCGTCGTAACAATTGCAGAAGCGCTGGCCGCGGCCGAATTGGTCGGCCTGGACCTCGTCGAGGTCGGCCCAAACGCAGAACCCCCGGTCGTCCGGGTGCTGGAGTTCGGGAAATTTCTATACGAACGGCAAAAGAAGGATCGAGAGGCGCGCAAGGCTCAGACCAAGATCGAGGTCAAAGAGATTCGTCTGCGCCCCAAGACCTCCGAGCATCATCGTTCGTTTAAGGTTCGCAACGCCAGGCGCTGGTTGTCGGAGGGCAAGAAGGTTCTGGCCCGGATCCGCTTCCGGGGGCGGGAGATCACCTACCCCGAGATTGCGCTGGAGGACTTGAAGCGAATCGCTGAGGATTTGGCAGATGTGGGGATGATCGAGCTATCGCCCCGCATGGAGGGCCGTACGATGTTCATGATCATCGCGCCGACCAAGAAGTAGCACTCAGCATTCGGAGCAGAATCAATCCAAGCCGTCCGGGCAGCTCACCGGCCCGGCGGCTTTCTTGAACGGCAGAAGGAGCACGTAGGTGCCTCGCAAGCAGAAGGCTAAAGGCAAGTACAAACTCAAGACCCATAAGGCCACCGCCAAGCGCTTCCGAGTGACGTCTACCGGCAAGTTGGTTCGGACCAAGGGTGGCAAGAGCCATTTGCGTCGGCGAACATCGAAGCGCACCAAGCGACTGCTCGATGAGATGATCCCGGTGCAAGGCTCCGGGATTCGCAAGCGGGTGCACCGCCTGGCTCCTTACTTGAAGAAACAGAAAGCCAAACCCAATCCCCGCCGCAGAGGTCAGCCGAAAGCATGACTCGCGTCAAGGGCGGGACCGTCACCCGCCGTCGGCACAAGAAGATTGTTAAGTCGGCCAGTGGCTATTACGGGACCCGGAGCCGCCTTTTCCGGCGAGCGAACGAGGCTAAGCTCAAGAGCCTCACCTACGCCTACCGCGACCGCCGCAACCGCAAGCGCGACTTTCGCCGGCTCTGGATCACGCGGATCAACGCCGCCGCCCGCCAGAACGGAACCACGTACAGCCGGCTGATGCTCGCCATGCGCAGCGCGGATATCCAGATCAACCGCAAGATGCTGTCCGACCTCGCCGTGCGCGACCCAAAGGCATTCTCTTCCGTCGTTAAGGCCGCCAAGCCTAATCCCTGATCTTTCACCGACCCACAGTCCGCGGCTCCCCGCCTGACACTCAGCCTGTCATGCTAAGCGTCGGAGGCCATGGCCAGACAGGGCCTTCTGAGTGACCCTGCTCTTTCAGGGCGATTGCTCGGGGAAGTTGTCGCGCAGCCACTTCTCAAGCTGCAGCTTGAAGGCCGTGACTTCATCTAGGAGTTCGGTGGCTTCGGGGTCCGATAGTTGCCCGCCCCGATCATAAGTGCTCACATTCCGCTTCGTCCTACAACTATCGGAATAGGTTCCTTGGTCCCTGAACTCCTCGCCCATGATCTCAGGAAGGGCCTGGAATGTTGCCCAGTGATGCCCTTTTCCATGCGTCTCGTATCCCGCACAGTAGAGAGCAATCGTCGCAAGATTCAATGCGGCCTCATAGGCAACTAGAAAGCGCCTGTCCGTCGAGAGTCTTGCCACTGCCGCGTCGGCCAGGTCCCTCTCGACCAATTGGAGCATTGCACGAATCTCGGACTTCGCGGTCCTATGAGGTCTAAGATAGCCTTCTGCTTGCAAGCTGGCTAAGCTCATCCTCATCTCCAATCAGGAAGACCTTGGGCTGCTCCAATACGTCCGATACGAAGGTGCTCTCCTCCGCATGTCGCTTTCTCAGTTCCGAAGGCGTCAGTATCACTGCGTTGATCTCTCTTCGAAGGGTTTCGCGAGCGGGAGCGATCACCCTGGATAGCGCTCGTCCGGTGATCTCGCCGACTACCATGAGGTCAATGTCACTGGTGGGGTCCTCTGATCCGCGAGCGTAGGAACCAAACAAGAATGCAACCCGGATCGAGCCTTTGCTGTCGCGCAGATGCTTGCGCAGTAGATCCCCCAGTCCTGCCGTCTTCACCATCAGGGCCTTCAACTCCGGGAAGACCGGCGACTCGCGATTTGCTTGGTAGTATTTCCGATTCCCTTCCGCTGTTGCGGTGAGCATTCCGCCGACTTCAAGTCGAGCCAGTTCCCGTTGGATCGCTCTAACAGGCTGGTGGGTTAGACTTGCTACCTCGCGGAGGTAGTACCTGTTAGGCGCATTCAGAAGTAACAGTTTCAACACGGCAACCCGCGCCTGGGATGTGAAGAGTGCCTCGAGGATTGAATCCCGATGTATACTTTTTGTAGTCATTTGTATACAGAATATATACACAGTATCGGCCTAAGTCAAGCCATCATTCCCATCTCACCATGAACAGACCACAAGCCGCACAACACTGACCGAGCTGCTCGAGAACCAATGAAGATTCGCGCCATCACCGGCTTCCTTGATCCTGGTTGGCCGCTTGAGCCGGCGCGCATTG
>CAYHJH010000193.1:0-3775 GCA_964356605.1 uncultured Anaerolineaceae bacterium | reverse complement strand
TCGCCGGCGTAGTCACCGAGCAGGGGAAGGTGCGGAGCGAGATCGTCGTCAACGCCGCCGGGATGTGGGCGCGCCAGGTGAGCAAGCTGCTCGGTGTGAACATGCCGATGGTGCCGCTCATGCACCAGCACCTCACAACGCGCCCGGTGGCGGGGCATGAGCTACCGGACGGAACGCCGGTGTTGCGCGACCCGGCCAACCTGGTGTACATGCGCGAGGAAGCGCACGGGCTGCTGATCGGCGGCTTCGAAGTGGAGCCCAAAGCGTGGTCGCCGAACGGGGTGCCGTGGGACTTCACTCAGAAGCTGCTGGCTCCGGATTGGGATCTCTTTGCCCCGATTATGGAGGGTGCGATCCGGCGCGTGCCGATGCTGGAGCAGGCCGAACTGGCGACGCTCGTGAACGGGCCGGAGGCGATCACGCCGGACAGCCGTCCCTTGTTGGGGCCGGTGCCAGGCGTGCATGGCTTTTACGTCGCGGCCGGCCTGTCGCACACGGGGTTCGGCGCCGGGGCGGCGATCGGTCAGATCCTCACCGAGTGGATCGTCGACGGCGAGCCAGCTAGCGACACTGCGGAACTCAACGTGCGCCGCTTCGGTCCGGTGTACGAGGACCAGGCCTATACGACCGAGCGGGCGCGCGAGTCGTACAAGTACTACTACTTCCTGCGCTTCCCCCACGACGAAAACGAGTGGGCCCGCCCGAAGCGGGTCAGCCCGCTCCAGCCGCGGCTGGAGGCGCTGGGCGCGGTGTTCGGGGAAAAGAATGGCTGGGAGCGGGTGAATTACTTCGAGCCGGGGACACCGGGGCGGCGGGCGGGCGCCGAGCAGCGCGCCTGGGGATGGGGACGACCCCCATTTTTCGAGCAAATTGGCGTCGAGCACCAGGCTGCCCGAGAAGGCGTGGCCATCTTCGACATGATGTCCTTCGGCAAGATCGAGGTGCGCGGTTCTGGGGCGCTGGCGCTACTGCAGCGCCTGACCGACAACAACGTTGATCGGCCTCCCGGCACGGTCGTGTACACGCAGTTCCTCAATGCGCGCGGCGGAATCGAGAGCGACTTGACCGTGACTCGCCTGGAGGACACCGTCTTTCGCGTGGTCACCGGGAGCAACTTTGTCTCCTCCGACCTCGGCTGGATCCACATGCACATGCCAAGGGACGGCTCTGTCGAAGTGCGTGAGATCACGGCAGAACTCGCATGCATCGGCCTGTGGGGACCCCAGGCGCGGGCAGTCCTGCAGGCCGTGACAAGCGACGATGTTGCCAACGCGGGCCTGCCCTACATGAAGGCTCGCTTCATCGACATCGATGGAGCACGCGTGCTGGCGCAGCGGGTGACCTACGTCGGAGAGCTCGGCTGGGAACTCTATCCCGACGCGGATCAGGCACTGCGTGTCTGGGACGCGCTGATAGCGGCCGGTCGTGCGTGGGATATCCAGCCTGCCGGATATAAGGCGCTCGACTCGCTGCGGCTGGAGAAGGGCTACCGCTACTGGAGCGCGGACATCACTCCGATCGACAACCCCTTTGAGGCCGGACTTGGCTTCTGCGTCCGGCTGGAGAAGGGCGACTTCATCGGACGGGAGGCGCTGCGCCGGATCAAAGCGGAAGGCCTGCAGCGCAAGCTCAGCGCGCTGACCATGGATGGCGCGGCAAGTGTTCTGTATGGCGGCGAGGCGGTTTATGCGGATGGACGCCTCGTCGGGAGGGTCCGTAGCGGCGGATACGGTTACACGATCGACAAGAACATTGGCTATGTCTACCTGCCGCTTGAGCTTGCGGAGGTCGGGAGACGGCTCGAGGTCGAGCTGTTCGGGGAACGGTTCCCAGCGGAGGTCGCGCCGGATGTACTCTACGATCCGAAGGGAGAACGGATCCGCAGCTAGTCGAAAGCCGTAACCAACTCTCTGGCCATGAGATGTGATCGAGGAAACCAGTTGACGATGGCAGACACGCTGATGTTTCGGGCAAGCGCTGATCTGGGAAAAGGAACCAATCGATGACCGTCAGCATTGAGCAGGTCATCGCAGCCATTCCCGAGTGGCGGGGCCGACCGACCGCCATCCACCCCATGACCGGTGGCCTGACCAACACCAACTACCGGGTGGACGTCGACGGTACCGCTTACTTTGTCCGCCTCCCCGGCGCCAGCACCGAACTCTTGGCGGTCGACCGGCGGAACGAGTACCACAACACCTTGATGGCGGCTGAGGCCGGCGTCGGCCCGCGAGTCGTGCATCACCTGACTGAACACCACGTGATGGTGCTTGAATTCATCGAGGGCGACACGATGACGATCCCGTCGATGCAGGCAGCCGGCATGCCATCCCGCGCCGCCCATTCGATCCAGCTCCTGCATGCCGCCGGGCGGTTCCTGACCGATTTCAACATGTTTCGATTGGTCGAGTTCTATCTGAAGATTGTCGGGGACCACGCAGTGCGAATCCCCGATGACTACCGGAAACACCTGCCGCTCGTCGCCGAGATGGAAGCGGCGATCATGGTACAGCCGCTTGCAACGGTGCCCTGCAACAATGACCTGTTGCCGGCGAATTACATCGACGATGGTTGCCTGCTGCGGCTGATCGACTTCGAATACAGCGGCAACAACGACCCATGCTTCGAGCTGGGCAACAGCTGTCAGGAGTTGGAATACAACGAAAACCAATACGCCGAATTGTGCTCCGCGTATTTCGGTGAGGCCAGGCCAGCCCTGCTCGCCCGCATGCACTTGTTCGCGATCATGTCGGATGTAGGCTGGACGCTGTGGGGCGCGATCCAGGGAAAAATCTCGAAGCTGGATTTTGACTTCTGGGGTTACGCGGTGGGCCGTTGGGAGCGAGCGCTCGGAATGATCAACTCGGAACCGTTCCCACGCTGGCTGGAGGCGGTCCAGCGGGCGAGCTAGCCATGCCCCGAGCCAGTCGAGGGGCCATGCGCCGGCACCAGACCCGAGATCAGGGCAAGCTTTGCTGAGGTGGTTCTGCTCGCCCAATCACGCCGCGAACCACCCCGCCCCGGGCCTGGTGGCCATGCGCGATCACGACAAACGCGTCCGGGTCGGCCACAGCGACAAGAGAGCGCAACTCCTCGACGTCGGCTCGGCTCAGAGTACAGAACAGCAGCGTATGCTCAACCTTGGTAAACATGCCTAATGCCGGCCAGGCGGTCACGCCCAGCCCTAACCGTCCGAGCACAGCTTCGGCGACGGCATCCGGTCGATCGGTGATGACAAAGGCCGTCCGCACCACGCTCGGCCCCTCCAGCACGTAATCGGTCGCCAACCCCCAAACAAACACCGAGATCAGCGCGTACAGCGCCTTCTCCCATCCAAACACGATGCCGGCCAGCAGGATCACCGCGCCATCCGTAATCAGGTAGACCTGACTAACCGGAATGCCGGTGCGTTTCTGCAGGATTCGGCTGATGATCCCGGTGCCGCCGATGGTGCCCCCGCCGCGAAAGACGAGACCGCTGGCAATGCCTCCGACGAGGCCTCCGTACAGCGAGTTCAGGAGCAGATCATCGGTGACGCCTAGCGCGGGAAGCCGCCCGGCGAGCAGGTCGACCCCCAGGTTGTACAAGAGCACAACATAGGCAGTGCGCGTCAGAAACCGGAACCTACCCAGGTAGCGCCAACCCACGGCGAGCAAGGGCAAGTTGAGCACCAGCATGACCAGTCCGAGCCGCCAGCCCGTGAAATGGTTGATGATGATCGCCAGGCCGGAAACTCCTCCCGGAGCAATGTCATGCGGAGCGAGGAAGAGATTGA
>CAYHJH010000192.1:0-3808 GCA_964356605.1 uncultured Anaerolineaceae bacterium | reverse complement strand
TCCAGCAGTTGGGGGAGCTGGCCGGTCTGGCGGAAGCCGGAGGCGCCGCGGTCCACCGCCTCCCTCCCCTGGGCTTCGGTGAGCGCCTCCGCGAGCACGAAGATGTCAAATCCCTGGCCGAGTTGTCGCAGTCCGCGCAGGAGCCAGTAGTCGCGCTCCTGCGCCATTTCAGCGTTGACCAAGATCAGTTCAGGTGGGATGTGCTCGGCCAGCGCGAGGGCCTCTTCTGCTCCGACGGCCTCGGTGACCCGGTAGCCGTGAGCCTGGATCATCATCACCAGCATCTCACGCGTGACATCGTCGTGCTCAACTACCATCACTCTGCCGGCCGGGCTGACACCCGCGCCCAGGACTGCTTGAATGGTGGACACCAGCGCGCCGGTTCCCGTCGGCCGCACTAAAAAGCTGGCGGCTCCAAGTCTTTCGCCCTGGGGGTCGCTGGTAGAAGTCAGGAAGAGAACCGGGATGTTCAGTGTGCGGCTGTCCTGCTTGAGGACCATGGCGACGTCCAGCGCTCCGGGGTCACGAGCCAGCATATCCAGCAGAATCAAGTCGGGCTGCTCCCGGCGCGCCAAAGCCAGCACTTCGCCGCCGCTGGACGTCGGGAGTACGGAGTAGCCTTCCTTGACCAGCTCCGCGGTCATTTCCGCTAATCGGGCGGCATCAGCAATCAATAGCAACAGGGTTTCGCTCGCCTTCGCATCGCGGGTCAAGTGAGATTCGACGATGCTTCGCAGGTCGCCCTCCCCGCGGGGCGCAGCGAGCAGTGGCAGGGAGAGGCTGAAGGCCGGGGAATCAGTATCAGCACCCTCCAATTCGAGACTCCCCCCGAGCGCATTGGCCATGGCCAGGATCGAGTGCAGCGGTGGGATCGGCAGGTCGTCCTGTTCACTTTCTGCCGCGGCACCAAATTGCATGGCTTTTGCCAGCTGCCGGCCGGCCTGCTCGGTGGGAGGTAACCTGACCTGTACCACCGCCCACGGGTTTTCGGCTGGATTCACCCTCGACGCGGAGCCACTTGCCCAGATTTCGGCCGTGACTACGACATCCCCCTGGTCGGAAGCCCGGACCGCGTGGCCGATGATGCCTGCGATCATGGTCACCAGCTGCTTGCGGTCGGCCCGCACGGCAGGGAGATGGGCGGGGAACTCGGCGATCACCGACACCGGCTTGTCGCCGGAAAGCCCGGCCGCCTGGGCGACCGCCTGCTCAATCGCCTGCGGGAGGTCGGTCCGGGATTCGCGGGGCTCAGCCAATGTTCTCTATCCCATGTGAGTCGAACAAGCGGCTCAAGTCTGCTCCAGCCGGTAACCATAGCCGCGGACGGTCACCAATCGCGCGGGGTGCTCTGGGTCCGTTTCGATCTTCTGGCGCAAGAACCAGATGTACCGGCGGAGGGCGCTGCCGCCCTGCTGGCGTTCTTGGCCCCACACTTCGCCCACCAATTCCTGCTGTGAAACTGCCTCCCCCGGCCGGCTGGCCAGGAGAGCGAGCAGCCGGAATTCGGTTGGGGTCAGCGTAAGCAGCCGCCCATGGAGCGAGGCTTCCCTGCGGCGCGTGTCCACTTCCAGGGGTCCCAGTCGATGAACCTGCTTCTCCCCTTGCTCCTGAGACCCGGACCGCGCCAGAACCGCTTTGATGCGGGCTGCCAGCTCGGCCAGGCTGAAGGGCTTGGTGATGTAATCATCCACGCCGAGCTTGAAGCCCCGCAGCTTGTCCGCTTCGGAGGTCTTGGCGGTGAGCATGATGATTGGCGTTTCTGCCAACTCCCGGACTCTTGCACAGACCTCCCACCCATCCATCCCCGGCATCATCACGTCCAGAATAACCAGGTCCGGCCGCTCCCGGAAAAATTCCTTGAGCGCTTTCGTGCCTCGGTCCGCCGACACCACGTGGTGCCCCTCCCCTTGCAGATAGTCACTCACAAAGCGCAGGAGAGTCTTGTCGTCATCGACCGCCAGGATCTTGGCCATCACTCGTCCGCCTGCGGCAACCAAAAGACAAATCGGGCGCCGCTGCTTGACCCCTGCTCGACTCGAATGCCGCCGCCCATCGCCTCCACCAGCCGCCGCGCCATGGGAAGTCCCAGGCCGTGCCCGTAGATCTCGCGTTCGTCCCGGCTGTCCATTCGATGGAACATTTCGAAGATCCGTTCCCGCTCCTCCGGCGGGATGCCGGGTCCCGAATCGCTCAGGCTCACCTGCACGCTTCCATTCTCGGATGCCGCCTCCAGCCACAGTTCCCCCTCTGGGGCGTACTTCAGCGCGTTGTCGATGAGATGATACAAGACGCTCTTCAGCCCGCCCTCGTCCGCCTTGATCCTGGGCAGGTCCGGCGGGATCTCCGCTCGAAGACGCTTGAGGTTCGGAAATTGGGCGATAACCTCCTGCGCCACATCCGCCAGCCGGATGGGTCTGAATTCGAGCGGGAACCGCCCGGCCTCCAGGGCGGAGAGGTCCAGAATCGTTTCAACAAGGCCGGTCAGCCGTTCCGTCTCCTGCTGCACCAGGCGCAGTGAATCCCCAGCGCTTGAGCCAAGCGCAGGCTGGCGCTCGAGCACCAATTCGATCCCGCTGCGGATGTTCGTCAAGGGGGCGCGCAGCTCGTGCGAGACCAGGGCCACGAACTCTGACTTCAGTCGGTCCAGCTCTTTAAGTTCCTCGTTCAACCTGGCCAAGGCAGCAATCGTCGACTCGAGCTGCTGTGTGCGGGCGTCTACCTTTAGCTCCAGCTCGGCATTGAGCTGCTCCAGGTCCTTTCTCGCGGAGGCAACCTCAGTGAGCGCTCTTTCGAGATCCGACTCCCGGCGCTTGATCAACGTGAGATCGTGAGCGGTGCCGGCGAGCAGCGGTTCGCTTCTCCGCTCGTCTTGAATGGGACGGAGCGATAGATAGACCGGGACCGACGAGCCTTCCTGCCCATGGCGGCGCAGTGCGACCTCACCGGACCAGCCGCGCTCGAGCCCCTTTCCAAGAATATCGCCGGTCGATTCATCTGCGACCAGTACTTCGCTTAGCCGGAAGGCAGCGACCGCAGCCTCCGTCCATCCGACCGCTCGATTGAGGGCCGGGTTGGCCAGCAGGATCTTGCCGTCCTTATCGCAAATAAAAGAGAGGTCGGCGGAGGAGTTGACCAGGGCGGCGTACTGGCGCATCTCCACCTGTCCGATGATCACGCCCTGCCGCGCCATCAATAGCAGGCTCAGCGCTGCGGCGGCGGCCACCATGAACCAGTCCACTCGCTTCGACAGCCACCAGTCGAGGATCACCGTGCCGACGACCGCGTAGGTGAACGCAATCGGCAGCAGCGCTTCCAGCCGATGGCCTACCCTCAGGAGGGCCGGCCGCGGGTCCCATTCTGCGGCACGCTCGGTCTGCAGTTTTTGCGCGGCGAAGACCATCAGCAGGCCTGCCGCCATCCAGCCGGCCTCGATCAGGGTGCCGGTTGAGGCATCGCCCAACAACCGTCGATATCCATCGCCAAGGTCCGAGGCAGTCAGGATCAGCGCGGCGAACGCAAGTAGGCCGAAGACGGTCGTCTCGTTCTTGTCCTCGCTTCTCAGTGAGAGGCGGACGAGCAGACCGACCAGCACCAGTTCCATTGCCGGCGGCATTGCCGCCCAGAGCACCTGGATCGGACCTCCGAGTCCGACCGCCAGCGCCGCCCGAATGAAGACCAGCCAGGCGAGCGCGGCGACAGCCAGTGCCAGGATTGCAATGTCCAGAAACTCCCGAACTCGACTGAAGCGCTCCGGCATCCGCTGCCGGTAGGAGGCGATGCCGGTCAGCGCGGCGAGCGAACCGGCGAT
>CAYHJH010000191.1:1756-3828 GCA_964356605.1 uncultured Anaerolineaceae bacterium | reverse complement strand
ATCGTCTAGGTCGAGAGGGGTTCATGGGAGAAAACTTCGACAAACTGCGCAAGATTTCCGGAACCGTTTTTGATCTTGCTTCCGCCGTCTCGCTGCTCGAATGGGACCAGCAGACGTATATGCCGCCCGGGGGATCCGAGGGTCGAGCCTCTCAGATAGCCACCCTCAGCCGGATGGCGCATGAGCTATTCGTCGGGGACGAATTTGGCGCCGCCCTCGAGGCAGCCGAAGCCGAAGTCGACCCGGATTCCGACGAAGCCCGCATCGTCTGGCGCCTGAAGCGAGATGTGCACAAGAGCCGCCGGGTGCCTGCCGACTGGGTTGAAGAGCATGAACACACCGTCCGGTTGGCCTTCAACGCCTGGGTGAATGCGCGAGCCGCTTCCGATTTCAATGCTTTCCGGCCACACCTAGAGAAGGTCCTCAGGCTCAAACTCGCCTACGCGGAATTCTTCGCGCCGTATGAACAACCCTACGATCCTTTGCTCGACAATTACGAGCCGGGAATGAAGACCTCCTCCGTTAAAGAGCTATTCGACCAACTTCGACGAGAGCAAGTTCCGCTGGTCGAGGCGATCGCAGCGCGTGCCGATGCGGTGGATGATTCCTTTCTGCACCAGCCCTTCGACGATCAAACCCAGTGGGATTTCGGGCTGCAGGTCATCCGCGACCTCGGCTACGATTTCGAGCGCGGCCGGCAAGACAAGGCAGTGCACCCTTTCTGCACATCGTTCAACAAGAACGACGTCCGCATCACCAATCGGATCAATGGGAACTTCTTCGGGCCGACCATGTTCGGTTCCATGCATGAGGCCGGGCATGCAATATACGACCAGGGGATTGCGAACAACCTGGACCGGATCCCGATCATGTCCGGCTCGAGCCTGACGTCCTCGCACCACGCCTCGCTAGGCATCCACGAGTCCCAGTCCAGGATGATGGAAAACCTGGTCGGCCGAAGCCGGGCCTTCTGGCAGGCCTACTATCCGCGCTTGCAGCAGGCGTTTCCAAGCCAACTGGGGCAGGTGTCGCCGGACAGCTTCTATCGCGCCATCAACCGGGTCCGACCTTCTCTAATCCGGGTGGAAGCAGACGAGGCGACCTACAACCTGCACATCATGCTGCGCTTCGAGATCGAGTTGGAGCTGATGCGGGGCAACTTGGCGGTGGCGGACCTTCCCGAGGCTTGGAATTCCAAGATTCAGGAGTTCCTCGGCCTGACGCCTCCGAACGATGCCCAGGGAGTGCTGCAGGACATCCATTGGGCCGACGGTTACATTGGCTACTTCCCCACCTACACGCTGGGAAACTTGATCGCCTGCCAGCTTTGGGAGCAGCTCGAGCAGGACGTGCCGAATCTTTCGGCTCAGATCGCCGCCGGAAAGTTTGAAAACCTGGTGGGCTGGTTGCACGAAAACATCCATCAGCACGGCGCCAAGTTCCAGCCAATGGAACTCCTCAAGCACGTGACTGGGCAGGGGCTCACAGCCCAGCCCTACCTCCGGTACCTCAAGAGTAAGTACGGGGAAATCTACGGTCTGAATTGATTCGACCTTCTCCCTTGGGCAGCCTGCCCTCCGCCCTCCGCCACTTGTAGCGACAGCCGCGCGTGTCACTGTCCTCGATCCACGAGCGACTGGCCACCGCGATGCTGATCTTCCTGGCAGTCGCAGGAATTTGGGGCTTGGCTTCCTATTTCCTAAAACGAGGAATGAGCGGCAGCTACTGGGGCGTCCTTGCGACGGGTGAGCTGCTTGTCCTGGCACAGGCTATCACCGGCATCGCCCTCTGGCTGGCCGGCGCTCGGCCGACGCGGGGGATCCACTTGCTGTATGGCGCGGTTGCGCTGCTGACGCTGCCAGGCTATTACGCCTACACCAAAGGGCAGGATGACCCTCGAACGGCCCGAGCCTACGGACTGATTTGCCTCTTCCTGGTAGGCATCAGCCTGCGGGCCATCGGCACCGCCTCCTAGTCTTGCCGCTCCCGATTCCGAATTCTGAAGTTTTCTGGCTCCCGGCCCGCGACTTGCACTTCTCCTGGGGTTCGTGCTAGAGGTTGGGGGGAGGCGC
>CAYHJH010000191.1:0-1656 GCA_964356605.1 uncultured Anaerolineaceae bacterium | reverse complement strand
GCGGAGAGCCAGCCGACACCCCCATACCCGCCTCCAGCGGCGTTCACCTGCCTCCGGCGCAGCTGACTATCTTCCGGCCCGGCCCCGGATCGAATATGACCAGTCCCTTCCAGGTCTTTGGCCGGGGTGGGCCGAGCTTCAACGAGCGGGTCTCGATCCGCCTTTACGGCGAGGATGGGCGACTGATCAGCGAGCGGCTGACCTATCTCCTGGTCTACCCCGGCCGGGCGGGGAATTTTGTGACCGAAATAGAGTTTGATACCCCCTTCGTCGCCGAGGCCGCCCGGTTGGAGGTGAGCACCCAGGACCTGCGCTACGGTCGCCTATCGCAGTTGGCGTCCGTGGATCTGGTCCTGCTGTCTACCGGGTACCCGCGCGTTCACCCGCAACTGGACGGACCGGAAAAGCTTGCCATCCTTTCACCGAAGGACGGAACTCTCATCGCGGGAGGGGTGGTGCAGGTCCGTGGCGCCGGTTGGGCAGTTTCCGACTTGCCCTTGACCGTCGAACTGCTCGACCGGAACGGAAGCTCCTTGGCCAGGCAACAGGTGTGGCTGGACGCCCCAGTTATCGGGCAGACCGGAACCTTCTCGGTGGACCTCACCTATCAGATTCCCTTCTCGCAATATGCCCGGGTGGCAATTTCCGAGCAGAGCGCGGGCATTCCGGGGACATTGCATTACTCCAGCGTGGAAGTCTGGCTTCAGCCATAGTTCACCTGCCGAGCTGATAAAACAAAAAAGGCCCACATCCCGAAATCGGAGATGTGGGCCTTGCTCTAGTTAGCGGGACGCGCGCTCGATCGCGTACATCACGTCCACCTGGATCGTGACGGTGAGCTCGCCGGGGGCGACCGGAGGGCCTCCACCGCCGCCCATCTCGCGCGCCGCGGCGATCCCGCCGAATTGAAAGATCCCTCCACCAGCCAGTTCGCTCACCGCCATCGGCTCGCCCAGGGTGAGGCCAAGCGCCCCGGCCAATTGCTCGGCCCGGCTGCGGGCGTCATCCAGTGCTTTTGTGCGGGCTTCGGCTTCGAGGGCTGATGTGTCATCGATGCCAAACGTCAGACCCCAGATATTGGTTGCGCCGGCGTCCAGCCCGGTCTGAATGGTTTCGGAGACCTGCTCGATCTCGCGCACCTTAACCGTCAGCGTGCTATCGACGTGGTACACCCGCTCGCCGGTGGGCTGACCGGTCTGGTTGTCCCAGAGATCCTCCGGCCAGACGTTAAAGCCGGTGGTCTGCAAGTCCCGCTCGGCGATCCCGATTCCGAGCAGCGCCTGCATGACCTGCTCCACGGTCTGGTTGGAGAGCTCGAGGCCCTCCCCGATGGTAGGCGCCTTGATCTCGACGGCCAGCTGCACGGTGGCTATATCCGGCACGCCGGTGGCGTCCCCGAATCCGCTGACCGAGATGGATTCCTGCGGGCCTTCGCCGGTGGACTGCAACCCGCCGACTTCGGCTGCGCCCGAGCGGATGGCGTTGCAGGCCGCAGTCGAGGCGGCTAGCACAGCGAGCCCGGCAAGCAGCGTCGCATTTTTGAGAGATGGTTTCTGGTTCAATCTAGGATTCTCCTGGGGTTCATGCCCCTCATGAATTTGACCGATTCGACCGTTTGCTAAGTTGTTTCTTTTCCTTCGGCCTTGTATATGACGC
>CAYHJH010000190.1:0-3841 GCA_964356605.1 uncultured Anaerolineaceae bacterium | reverse complement strand
CCTGCCCGTTCCCCCATGACCCGGTTGCTGTTCGTCTGCCTCGGCAACATCATTCGCAGCCCGCTCGCCGAACATCTCTTCTTGCATCTGGCGCGCCAGGCGGGCGTCGCCGACCGGTACGAGGTGGACTCTGCCGGAACCGCGGGGTGGCACGCAGGCGAGGGCCCCGACCCACGAATGCGCAAGACCGCGAAGGACCAGGGCGTCGATCTGGGAGGCACGGCCCGTCAGATTCGTATGGAAGACCTCGATAGCTCCGACCTCATCCTGGCGATGGATGCAAGCAACCGTCGGGATCTGCTTACGCTTGCCCGGTCGCCTGCACAGCGAGGCAAGGTCCGGCTGCTGCGCGAGTTTGATCCGCTCGGCGGGGAGGGCGACGTCCCCGATCCATACTATGGCGAGCAGGACGGTTTCGAGCAGACCTACCGAATTGTCGAGCGATCGGTGCAAGGCCTGCTGAAAGCGCTCGAACGCGGCGAAGTGTGACCGTCCCCGGTTCGGTCATCGAGTGGCTGGCAGCGCAGGGTCACGGTCAGATCACGGATACTCGGCCGGTCGCAGGCGGGTGCATCAACAACGCGGCAATCCTCCGCACCGCAACCGGCCAATCCTTCTTCCTTAAACAGAACGCATCCGCGCCCGAGGCGATGTTCGCCCGGGAGGCCGAGGGATTGCATGCCCTTGCAGTCGGGGGAGGCCCGCGGGTACCGAGACCGCTGCTCGTAGGCGCTGATTTCCTGCTGATGGAGGACTTGCGTTCGGGCCCGCCCGAGCCGGCCTACTGGGAGGCCTTCGGCCGCCAGCTCGCGCGGCTGCACGACCACACCGGCGATCAGTTCGGCTTCGAGCGCGACAATTTCCTCGGCAGCACACCGCAGCCAAATCCACCCACTCAGGATGGCTTTGAATTCTTTGCCAATCAGCGCCTGGGATATCAAGCCCGCCTGGCGAACAGCCGCGGCCTGCTTGGGTCAGATGAGCTCGCACGTATCCTCATGCTGGCCGCCAGACTGCGGGAGTGGGTCCCGCAGCAGCCGGCTTCATTGATCCACGGGGACCTCTGGTCCGGAAACGCGATCACCGGCTCAAACGGCGAGCCGGCGATCATCGATCCTGCAGCCCATTATGGTTGGGCAGAGGCGGAGCTTGGGATGACGGCCTTATTTGGCGGCTTTTCGGAGCGGTTCTATCGGGCGTATGAGGAAGCGCGACCCCTGGAGTCAGGCTGGCAGGAGCGGCTCCCGATCTACAACCTGTACCACTTGCTCAACCACGTCAATCTATTTGGCACAAGCTATCTCGGGCAAGTGCGCACCATTCTCAAGCGCTTCGCACCGGGACCGGCCGTTCAGGACTCGCGCGGCGGCCGCTAGGTCACCTGATTGGGATCCAGGATGTAGGCCCACCAATTATTGAGCACCCCGTTGGTCTCGCCCTCCACGTGAGGCAGATGGCGGAACCACCAGAGGTGGTGCCGCCGGATGTCGCCATTGCCCCACTCTTCGGAATTAACCATTCTGCGTTGTCCCGTCAGATCGGGAAAGCCATTCCAGTCGTCGCATGAAGAGGAGACCATGCGACGATTCCCCCAATCGTAGTCGCGCTCGCTGTTGGGAGCGAAGTGGATGTTGCCGACTTCCGCTTGTCCGGGATGGCGCTGGTCATAACGGGTGAAACGCTCCCACAGGTTCTCGCTGAGAGCCACGTTCTCGAAGGCCTTGGCTAAGATCGATTCGGTCCGGTGGCCGAAGCTCTCCAGCATTTCCCCCACCCCGCGCTCATAGTTGAAGCCCATCACCACGAATCGCCGGCGCGCCTCTCCCCAGCCCTCGAGCGGTGGTGAGTTGCACCAGAACGAACCCGGCCCCGCCATGCGCGATTCATAATAGCCGCCGTAGGGGAAGCCCATCAGCCAGACTTCATCGATGTCGTAATCCCGGATCTTCTCAAGGACCTCGAACCGCTCAAGCAGCGCGTCATAATTCACGAGATCCGGTTGGTGAAAACCCCCGCGGCGGCGCCACAGCGCGGCGAACTCCTCGGGGTCGTAGCGGAACCCATCTGCCAAGACGGGGAACTCATCCACCTCGATCCGCTCCACCACCTGGTACTGAGCGATCCCGTAGCTGGCGGCCTGCAAGTCGGCGATGAAGTCTTCAACCAATGGGTCCGGGTCGTTCCAGGCAAAGATCTCCTGCACCTTCTGCCCTCCCGCAGACGGGATCGTGGGTGCGTGAACGATGACGGCCACCTTGCGGACGATTGGAGCGATGGGCATCAGAAGTGGTTAGAGGCGGAACCCAAGCAGCCGGCGCTCATGCGGTTGAGCCCGCCGGAGAACGAGGGTGGGTTGTGCCGATGAGGCGCTCTAGTGAAATGCAGATCAACCCCAGAGGCGCGGGCGATACTGCAGCGCCTCTGCGATATGGGTAGGCGCGATCTCTGAAACTTCGGCCAGATCGGCGATGGTGCGGGCGAGCTTCAGCACTCGGTGAAAACCACGCGCAGTGAGCTGCAGCTGAGTCATTGCCTGGCGGACGAGAGCCCGGCCGCTATCATCCAGCGTGCAGAACTTGCGCACCTCTCCGGGTCCCATGTCCGCGTTGCAGGTGAGTCCGGTGCCCTCAAAACGAGCTCGTTGGCGCGCCCGGGCGGCTTCGACCCGCGCACGCACGGCCTGCGCCGGCTCCCCGACCCGGTCCTCTGCCAGTTTCTCAAACTCCACCCGCGGGACTTCGACATGGATGTCAATGCGGTCCATCACCGGACCTGAAATGCGCTTCTGATATCGCGTGACCGTCGCCGGGTTGCACGTGCACTCTTTGAGCGGATCTCCGAAGTAACCACAGGGGCACGGGTTCATCGCTCCCACCAGCATGAAGCTGGCCGGGAAGGAGAAGGAGCCGCGGGCACGGCTGATCGTGACCACCCGGTCCTCCATTGGCTGGCGCAACACCTCCAGCACCCGGGTCCCGAACTCGGGCAGCTCATCCAGGAAGAGCACTCCACGATGAGCGAGTGAGATCTCACCGGGCCGCGGCCAGTTGCCCCCGCCGACCAAGCCGGCGTTTGAGATCGTGTGGTGAGGAGAGCGGAAGGGGCGCGTCCGCATGAGCGGGATATCTGTTGGGAGCAGATCGGCCACGGAATAGATCCGCGAGACATCCAGCGCCTCATCGATGGACAACTCCGGCAGGATGTCTGGCAAGGCGCGGGCGAGCAGGGTCTTGCCGGCACCTGGTGGGCCGATCATCAGAACGTTATGGCCACCGGAGGCGGCCACCTCCAACGCCCGCTTGGCGTGCTCCTGGCCCTTGACCTCCTCGAATCCGCCGCCTGGGGAGCCGAGCAGGGTTGGCATCGGCTGCCTCTCATAGGGAGGAATGGGAACCACCCCTGAAAGATGGTTGACCAGTTTGGTTAGTGATTGGACCGCGAGGACTTCGAGCTCAGGAATCAACGCAGCCTCAGGCGCGTCGACTTCAGGTACGAACAGTCGCTGGAAGCCGTGAGCGCGCGCCAACGCGGCCATGGGGAGCATCCCGCGCACATGTCGAAGCGAGCCATCCAGCGAGAGCTCACCGATGGACAGCGAGCCCTCCAGCCACTCCGGCTGGATCTGTTCGGAGGCCACCAGTGCCCCCAGGGCGATCGGCAGGTCGTAGGCCGGGCCTTCCTTGCGCAGGTCGGCCGGGGCCAGGTTCACGGTAACGCGCTGGCGGGGGAAACTAAAGCCGGCGTTCTTGACCGCCGCCTGGACTCGCTCGCGGCTTTCTTGCACCGCCGCATCCGGTAGACCCACGATGGTGAAGGAGGGCAGGCCGCGCGAGGTGTCCAC
>CAYHJH010000189.1:0-3847 GCA_964356605.1 uncultured Anaerolineaceae bacterium | reverse complement strand
CGTGGGGAGGGCGATCCCGCCGGCGGCCATCGGGAAGGCCTATGAGAAGCAATGAAGACGCCGGCATGACCCCCCAGGCTCTGCGGGTTCAGGGGATCACCAAGCGCTTCCCAGGAGTCTTGGCCAATGACAACATCGATTTTGAGCTCGCCCAGGGCGAGATCCACGCGCTGCTTGGGGAGAACGGGGCGGGTAAGACCACCTTGATGAATGTCGTGTACGGCCTCTACAAACCCGATGAAGGGCAGATCACCGTCAACGGAAAGCCGGTCGATATTCGGGATCCCAGAGATGCCCTGGCGCGCGGAATCGGGATGGTCCACCAGCACTTCATGCTGATCCCGGTCATGACCGTTGCCGAGAATCTGATGTTGGGCCACGAGATCACCACGGGTCTGCCGCTGGGCCCGCTGGCCAAAGTGGACAGGCGCCGGGTGTCCAAAGAGATCACGGACCTGGCGAGCCGCTACGGACTGGTGGTTGATCCGGATGCCTACGTGCACCAACTCTCGGTTGGCGAGCAGCAGCGGGTTGAAATCGTCAAGGCGCTCTATCGGGGGGCGGAAGTCTTGATCCTGGATGAGCCGACGGCCGTCCTCACTCCTCAGGAAACCGAGGACTTCTTCGCGGTCATGCGGTCGTTGATCGAACAAGGCAAGTCCATCATCTTCATCACCCATAAGCTCAAGGAAGTGCTTGCCATCGCGACCCGGATCACGGTCCTGCGGGATGGAAAGGTGGTGGGGACGACCGAGCCCGGGAAGACGACCGAGGCGGAGCTGGCAAGGATGATGGTGGGGCGGGAAGTCTTGCTGCGGGTCGAGAAGAAGCCGGCCCAACCCGGCGAGCAGATCCTGATCGTGGAGGATCTCGTGGTGCTGGATACCCGAGAGCGGACCGTCGTGCGGGGAGTTTCCTTCTCAGTCCGGGCGGGGGAGGTGCTTGGGATTGCCGGGGTACAGGGCAACGGGCAAGCCGAGCTGGTGGAGGCGCTCACCGGACTGTCTCCCGTAATCGCTGGCAAGATCCAACTGATGGGGCGGGAGGTCACCCACGCCCGGCCGCGGATCTTCACGGAGACCGGGGCGGCTCATGTCCCGGAAGATCGCCACAAGCATGGCCTGGTGCTTGCCTACCCGGTCGATGAGAACCTGATCCTGCAAACCTACTACCTGGCTCCGTTCGCCAGCGGGCTCAACATCAATCCCAGGGCGGTCGACGCGAATGCGCGCCGGCTGGTCAGGGAATTCGACGTGCGTACCCCGTCTATCGAGACGCACGCCGGCAGCCTATCCGGCGGTAACCAGCAGAAGGTGATCGTCGCCCGCGAGCTGAGCCGGGATGTGCACCTGTTGATCGCCAACCAGCCGACCCGCGGGCTGGACGTCGGCTCGATCGAATACATTCACCATCGCATCATCGAGAAGCGCGATGAGGGGGTGGCAGTCTTGTTGGTCTCTTCCGAGCTGGAGGAAATTCTCAATCTTTCCGACCGGATCGCGGTGATGTATGCGGGAGAGATCCTGGCATTCATCCCCGCCGAAGAGGCCACCGCCGAGCGGCTGGGCCTGCTGATGGCTGGCGTGCGCGAGACCGCCGGCGAGCTTGCGGCGTGAGGGCAGAGGCTTGTCGCGTCGCGGGAACCAGCCGCCCCGCTGTTTTTCGAAAAGGTGTAGGTCTCAGCTCCGAGTGAGTTCCCGGATTAGATCGGCTCGGTCCCGATAGCGCTCAATCAGCGCTTGCTGCGGACCGGCCGTGTAGTCCCCTTCATCATAGCCGGGCGCCATGGTGGTGCCCATCAGAGCGAACTGGCCTCCCTCGGCCAGACGCGCTCCTTGCCATACACCTGACGGCACGACGAACTGCACCTGCTGCCCGGCCCGGAGATCATGGCCGAGGCGAACGACCGCACTGCCGCCATCCGGGTAAAGCAGCAGCATCTCCACCGGATCGCCCAGGTAGAAGTGATAGATCTCATCGGTGGGCAGGCGATGCATGGCCGAGAAGGAATCGGGATCGGTGGTCAGCAGATAATAAATGGCCGTGCAAAGCAGCTTCTCCCGCTGGTAGCGGTCTGGAAGGGCGTTGCCGGGGACAGATTCCTCGGAGCGATAGGTTTGCCGAAAGTGTCCGCCTTCCACCGGCAGCGGCTGCAGGTCCAAGAGTTCGATGATCCCCTCGGGGGTCAACATGGGTCCTCCCACATTATGGTGCATCAATAGACAGTGCTGGTCATCACCCCGCCGTCGACCACCAGGTTGGCCCCGGTGATCCAGCGCGCTGCCGGAGAGGCCAAGAAAAGACAGGCGTCGGCCACATCCTCGAAGGACCCCAGCCGCCCGAGCGGCACCGCATTCAAGTAGCGATTCACGCCGTCGGGCCAAGCCGTTTCGATACCGTCTCGCCAGATCACCCCCGGAGACACGGCGTTTACCCGGATGCCGTGCGGTCCAAGCTCGCGCGCCGCTGAGCGGGTGTGCATCACCACGCCCGCCTTGGCGGCGTCGTAGTGGCTGTGCCAGTGGGCCGGGTTTTCGGCCTCGATCGTGGCGATGTTGACGATCGCTCCGCCCTCGCCCTGGCGGATCATGTGACCCGCAACCGCCTGGGTGCAGAGGAATACGCTGCGCAAGTTGGTGTCGATCACCTCGTCCCACTGCGCCTCGGTCATCTCGAGCAGGGGAGCCAGCGGGTCTGCTCCCGCATTATTGACCAGGACGTCCAGCCGCCCCAGTCTCTCGACGGCCCGACCGATGAGCGCGTCGACGTCGGACTTCTGCCGGACATCGGCCCGCACCGCAAGCGCGCGGGCTCCTAGCCCCTGGATCGCCTCCGTCACGACCCGAGCACCCGCCTCGCTGGTCCGAAAGTGGACGACCACCGCCGCGCCGGCTTGGGCGAAGCGGAGCGCGATCCCGGTCCCAATGCCGCGGCCGGCGCCGGTCACCAGCACGACCTTGCCCCGGAAATCCAGCAGCTGATGTGGTGGTATGGATTCCATGCTCCACCTATTCTCTCGAGGGCCAAGGATTATGCCTGGGAACCGTGCGGCTGCTGAGCGAGGATTCCTGGCCGCATCTCGGTCCACGAGCTCAGGCCCGCTCGGCCTGAATCCCGCGCAGCAGCATCGCCGGCAGCGTGCGGATCTCGTGGATCCCGAGGGCTGCCGCAGCGACGAAGTAGACCGCCGCGCCGACGCCGCCGGCAATAACCAGCTGGGCAAGCGGCGGGCCAGGGACCAGCCACCGGCCGAGCAGCACCACCAGTGCCATGGCGATAGTGGCGAGGGCAGCGCGGCCCAGGTCACCCAGGACCCGGCGAACGTCGACCAGCCCCCACCTGCGGTGAAGGATGGTTAGGCCAATCAGCGATTCAACTCCCACTGCCACGCCGTTGGCCAGCGCCAGCCCGCCGTGGGAGAGGCGCTCCGGGCGGGCAAGCCAAATCGCCAGGCTGATGTTCAGTGCAGTGGTGAAGAACGAGATCAGGAGCGGCGTCACGGTGTCCTGGCGGGAGGCGAAGGCCCGCACCACGACCTCCAAGACCGACTGGCTGATGAGCGCCAGCACGTAGAACTGAAGGGCGAAGAAAACCAGCTCGGTGCTGCGGGCGGTGAACTCGCCGCCCTCGAACAGCACCTGGATCACGGGCCGCCCGAGCAGCAGCAGACCGACCGCGGCGGGGAGAGTCAGCGTCAGGATGGCGCGCAGCGCGCCGCTGAGGGCGCTGCGCAGGGCGGCGCTGTCCTTCTCGGCTGCCAGAGCCGCGAAGGTTGGGAACACCGCGATCCCAATGGCCGTGCCCACCAGGGTCCAGGGCATGTTCATGACCTGGAAGGCATAGCGGA
>CAYHJH010000188.1:0-3850 GCA_964356605.1 uncultured Anaerolineaceae bacterium | reverse complement strand
TGAGCATGGTGCCAACGGCCAACTCGGTCATTCGCGCTTGGCTACCAGAAGGGTGATGTCGTCGAAGGGATCGGCTCCCTGGATGAATTCCTGCAGGGCCTGAAGAAGACCGTGGCAGACCTTCTTTGCAGATCCAGCGCCATTGGCGTGAATCGACTCGCGCAGCCGGTCTTCTCCGAAGGCCTCTTCTGCGGAGTTCAAAGCATCGGTCACGCCGTCGGTATAGAGGACCAAGACATCGCCGCGCTGCAGGTGGACGGAGGACTGTTCCAGCTCAACGGATTCGTCCAGTCCGAGAACCATACCCGTCCGATGAAGCATCTCCAACGCTCCCGAGGCTCTCCGATACAGCAAGGGCGGGTTGTGGCCGGCGTTGACGTAGATGATTTCGCCGCTCTCCGGATCTACTCTCCCGTAGAACACGGTGACCGGCACTGGGCTGGTGGAGTTCATGCAGATGAGCCGGTTGGCCTTGGTCATGGCTTCCGAGGGGATAATCGAGTCAACCAGGCTGGCCCGCAGCATGCTGCGCGTGAGCGCCATGAAGAGCGCCGCGCCCATTCCCTTGTCAGTGACATCGGCGATCACCAGTCCCATTCGCCCGCTATCCAGCGGGACAAAGTCGTAGAAGTCGCCTGCCACCTCGCGCGCCGGAAGCCAGCTGGATGCGAACTGCCACCCTTCCAGCTCAGGTACCTTCTCCGGGATCAGGCCGGACTGCACCCGGCGAGCCATCGACAGCTCGCGCTCCATACGACCCTTTTCCACCGCTACCTGGTAGAGCCGGGCGTTCTCGATGGCGGTGGCGGCGCTGGAGGCGATGGCGTTGAGCAACTCCAGATCTTCCGGAGTGAAAATGCCGGCATGCAGCCGGTTATCCACGTAGATGGCTCCCAGCACCCTTTCTTTGACGCGCAGCGGCGCACACAGGATGGAGCGCAGTCCCAGGCTCATCACGCTCTGGCGGGCCATGAAGCGCTTGTCCTGCTGAGCATCGCTGGTGAGCATGCCCTCTCCCTCGCGCACGACGCTCTCGATCACGCCGCGCGAGATCTGGAATTCCGGCTGGTCGATTGTCTCTTGCTCCACTCCGCGGGCGGCGCGAAAGTCGAGCCGGCCGGAATCGTTCCGGAGCACGACGAAGCCACGCTCGGCGCGGGTGACCGTGACCACTTCGTCCATGACCGTGTTCAGCACGTCCTCCAGGTCAAGGGAGGAGTTGAAGGTCTTGGAGAGCAGGTAGACCAGGGCCAGGCGGTCCGTGGTCAGTTTGGAGGAGGGATCGGTCGCCATATCAGAGAGTTGAAAATGATGCTTGGGCGGCAAGCATCACGATTTGTCAGCGATCAAGGTGGCTTTGTCGGACGAAGTTCTTTGGCGAAGCCTATTGAGACTATAACCGCCCTTCCGGCGGTTGACAAGCGTTGGCAGAAAATCGGCGACTGCCAGCCAAAAGTGGGCCCTGTGGAGGCCTGATTGAACCGCAAGGTTATAATCGCCGAGATGGCCGAAAAGCAGGCGGCGACGACCGCAGTTCGGCAGTCGCCGGGTCTTGACTGGGGCGAAGTGGCCCGGCTGGTGCTTCGTTCGCGGGCGCTCGACGACCTGGAAGAAGCCGAGCTCGCACCATCCGGCGAAGTGCCCTACCAGTTCTCGGCCAAAGGGCACGAGCTGGCGCAGGTCCTGTTGGCGCTTAGCCTCGACCATCCGCACGACGCCGCGGGCGTGTACTACCGCTCGCGGCCCTTCATGTTGAGCGTCGGCCTCACGGTGGAAGAGGCACTCGCAGCCGGAATGGGAAAGCCCCACAGCCCGTCCGAGGGGCGGGACGTGGGCGTGGTGTTCTCGCTCCCTCCTCGCGGTGGACCGACAGTCCTGCCTTCCTCCGGAGATGTCGGCGCGCAGTTCACTCCCGCGGTCGGTTGGGCCCAGGCGATCCGCTATCGTGCCGAGGTCTTGGGTGAGGCCAAGTGGGACGGTGCCATCGCGGTTGCGCTGGCCGGCGAAGGGGCAGTTGCGACGAACGGCTTCTGGTCGGCGCTGACGATCGCCTCCACGCTGCGGCTCCCGATGCTGTTTTTCATTGAAGACAACAACTACGCGATCTCGGTACCCGGCTCGCTTCAAACGCCGGGTGGCAACATCGCCGACAACCTGGCCTCCTTTCGCAATCTACTGGCGCTAAGTGGGAGCGGGTTCGACCCAAACCGGACCCCGGACCTGATCCAGGAAGCGGTGCAGTACGTGCGCGGCGGTGCCGGACCATGCCTGCTGCACCTGCGGGTGCCGCGGCTTTCGGGGCATACCTTCATCGATAACCAGGCCTACAAGAGCGACGAAGAGCGGGAAGCGGAGGCGCAGCGCGATCCGCTCCTGGGGCTGGAGCAAATCTTGGGCACGGCGACGGTCGACTCGCTGCGAGTGGAGGCTGAGACGGAGGTAAAGGAGGCGCTGGTGCGTGCGAGGGATCAGCCGGAGCCCGATCGCGAGGCCGTCACCCGCCATCTCTTCTTCGAAGGGGAGCCGCAGAGGGTCGGCGGACTCACGCCCGAGCTCGGGCCACGGACCATTCCGGCCCCCAGGCCAGCGCCGACGGCTGGCCCGCGGGTCAACTTGATTGATGCCGTGCGGGCGGTCCTAGAGCAGGAGTTGGAAGTCAATCCGCGGGCGCTGGTCTTCGGCGAGGACGTGGGAGTGAAGGGCGGCGTCTACGGAGCCACCCTGGGGATGCAGACGCGATTTGGCGAGGCGAGGGTGTTCGACACCTCCCTCTCGGAGGAAGGAATCATCGGCAGAGCAGTCGGGATGGCGCTGGCTGGTCTGCTGCCGGTCCCGGAGATCCAGTTCCGGAAGTACGCCGATCCGGCCACCGAGCAGCTCAACGACTGCGGGACCATCCGCTGGCGGACCGCCGGCAAGTTCGCGGCGCCAATCGTGGTCCGCATTCCGGTGGGGCATGGCAAGAAGACCGGTGACCCCTGGCACTCGGTCACCGGCGAGGCGGTCTTCGCCCACGCGCCCGGCTGGCGGCTGGCTTTTCCCTCGAATGCAGTCGACGCGGCTGGCCTGCTGCGCACTGCATTGCGCGGCGAGGATCCCTGTTTCTTCTTTGAACATCGGGTGCTGCTGGACACATCCGAAGCCCGCCGGCCCGATCCGGGCCCTGACTTCGTTGTGCCATTCGGCCGGGCGGCAGTCTTGACTGAGGGCGACGAGCTGACGCTGGTCACCTGGGGAGCGATGGTCTATCCCGCACTGGAGGCGGCGGCGCGCACCGAGGGTCGGGTGGAAGTGCTCGACCTGCGGACGATCAGCCCCTGGGACCAAGAGGGCGTGCTCGGCTCGGTGCGCAAGACCGGGCGCTGCCTGGTTGTGCATGAAGACACCTGGACGGCCGGTTTCGCCGGGGAGATTCTGGCTACACTGGCCGAGCAAGCGTTCTTGGATCTGGACGCGCCGCTCAGGCGGCTGGCGACGCCGGATGTGCCGACCCCGTACAGCGCTACGCTCATGAAGGCGGTGCTTCCCAACGCCGAGCGCATCGCAGCGGTCATCGAAGACATGCTGGCGTTCTGATCTCCGGAAACGCCGAGCGTGGCTGGGCCTTGATCGTGAAAGCAGGCTGCGCTTGAACATCGATGTCTCACTGAGCGTCCGGTTCTCCTTGGCCGCCCGGATTGATACGCTCGATTGAGAACGCTGCGGTCGACTACTTTCAAAGGACGGGGAGGAAAATGACCACCGGTGTTCGTGAACGCGATCAGATTGCAAAGCAGTGGACCTGGAACGCGGAGAGCGTCTTCGCTACCCCGGAGGCCTGGGAAGCCGAGTTCAAGGCGCTCGGCGGGGA
>CAYHJH010000187.1:0-3876 GCA_964356605.1 uncultured Anaerolineaceae bacterium | reverse complement strand
ATCCTTCAGCTCACCATGGAAAACGTGGGAGCCTTGAGCGGAAGCATCCTGGTCTTAGATGAAGCAGGCCAGGTCACCGAGGGGGCGCTGGCCTATGACGGAAAGGTGCATGAGCACACCGCCGAGCGGCTGGTCGAGACGTTCGAGCGAGGCCTGGCCGGTTGGGTAGTCGAAAACAAGGAAGCCGCGCTCGTCACCAGCACGCTGGAGGAACCGCGCTGGCTGCGCCGTGCGCCCGATGAAGGTGATGGCGAATCGCGCTCGGCCATGAGCGCGCCACTGCTGGTCGGCGAACGGGTGGTTGGAGTCGTGACGCTGGTGCATCCCCAGCCGGATCGCTTCAATCCGGATGACCTGGAACTGCTGCGCGCCATCGCCGACCAGGCCGGGATCGCGGTCGAGAACGCCCGCCTGTTCCGGGCCGAGCAAGCGCGACGCGGCCTCGCCTCCACCTTGCAGGAAATCGCTCGCATCATCAACTCGGCCCTGGATCCCGGATTGGTCTTCGATCAGGTACTGCGGCAGCTCAAGCGGGTGATCGATTACGACAGCGCCAGCATCTTTGTGGCGGAGGACGACTCGCTGAGGCTGGTGGCGGGCATGGGCCTGGAAGACCAGCAAGACTTGATCGGCAAGACCCTCGCCAAGGATCCGCTGGTGCTGGCCTGGAAGGTGCTGACCAGTCGCAAGCCGATCCTGATGGCGGATGTCCAGAACAATCCTGGCTGGGTGATGTCCGAGTCCTTCCCGGGCACGGGCCGCATCCGGGGATGGATCGGCGCGCCGCTGGTATTGCGGGAGAAGGCCGTCGGGGTCCTCTCTGTCGACAGCCACGCAGTTGGCGCGTTTAACGAGACCCACGTCGAGCTGGTCTCGTCGTTCGCGGACCATGCGGCCACCGCGGTCGCCAACGCCCAACTCTTCGCAGACAGTCAGCGACAGCTAGAAGCCACGCGGGCGCTGGCCGAAGCCGCCCGCGCGGTGACGGCTACGCTGAAGTTAGACGAAGTTCTCCAGCGCATCCTGTCTGAAACTCGCAAGTCGCTAGATTGCGAAGGCGCCTCGCTGGCATTGCTTGATGAGGAAACCGGTGAGCTCGAATTCCGCCACGCCCTCGGAGGCGCGGCCGAGAAAATCATCGGGCTGCGGTTGAAGAAAGGGGAAGGCATCGCGGGCTGGGTGGCCGAACATGGCGAGCCGCTGGTCGTTCCCGACGTGAGCGCGGACCCACGCTTCTACTCCGGAGCCGACGAACAGGCCGGCTTCGAGACCCGCAACATCGCGGTGGTGCCGATTCGGGTCCAGCGCAAGCTCATCGGTGTTCTGGAGGCGATCAATCCTCGCAGCGCCGAGTTTTCGCCGCTGCAGATGGAACTGCTGCGCGGCATCTCCGGACTGGCGGGAACCGCCATCGCCCATGCACAGCTCTTCAGCGAGACCCAGGCAGCCCGGCTGCGCTATGCCGGCCTGTTCGAGGACAGCGTCGACCCGATCCTGATCAGCGACCTGGAAGGGCGGATCACCGATGCCAATCATCGGGCCGAGACGTTCCTCGGCTACAGCAGCGCCGAGTTGCTGGGCGAATCGGTGTCGGAACTGCATGAGGCGGATGAGCAGCGGCTGCCCCGGAACCTGGGGCAGCTCGAACTGGGGCAGACCATCTCCTACCTGTCGGTGGCCAAGACCAAGCAGGGCAAGGGCGGTCCGGTCGAGGTCTACGTCAAGCGGATCGACATTGAACGCAAGCCCTACCTGCAGTGGATCCTGCGCGACATCTCCGAGCGGTTGGCGCTGGACGAATTGCGCTCAGACCTCACGTCGATGATCTTTCACGATCTGCGTTCGCCGCTGGGGAATGTGCTCTCCAGCCTGGAGGTATTGAAGGGTTCGGTCCCGGGAGAGGATGAGGCATTGCAGTCGGTGCTGGCGATCGCGCTGCGTTCGGGTCGCCGCCTCTCCCGGCTGATCGAGCAGTTGCTGGATCTTGAGCAGCTCGAGTCGGGCCAAGCGGTGCTGTACAAATCGAAAGGCTCACTGAGCGCTCTGATCATCGAAGCTGTGGAGGAGATCCACCCGGTGGCGGAGGGCAAGGGGCACGTGCTGAGCTTTGATCTGGGGGCGAGTGACCTGCCGCAGGTGGAGATGGACTCGGACATGATCCGGCGGGTGCTGATCAACCTGCTGGAAAATGCCATCAAGTATTCCCGACCGGAGGGCCAGATCAGTGTGGCGGTAAAGCGACAGGATGGGACACTGAGAGTACGGGTCAGCGATAATGGGCCCGGGATCGCGTCCGAGGATCAGGAGCGGATTTTCGAGAAGTTTGCCCAGGTCCAGCGCGGCGTCCGCCCGAAAGGGCTCGGACTTGGGCTGGCCTTCTGCCGTCTGGCAGTGCAGGCCCACGGCGGCCGTATCTGGGTGGAGAGCCCCCTGGGCAAGGGATCCAGCTTCTACTTCACCCTGCCGATCTGAAAACCATCATGCGCAAACTACGGTCCGGGGTTCTCTTGGCTACCCGATATCAAGGTGTGATCGCCGGCGCGGTCCCTTCTTCGAGGGGTCTGCTGTTGATTGACTGCCCGCTGCGGACCGATGATGGGCGCGAGTGGGCAGCACAGTTGGCATCCGCGGGCCGGCCACGTTACCTGGCGCTGCTGGATCACCACCCGGACCGCGCGCTTGGCGCCCGTGCATTCGATCTTCCGATCGTGGCCCAGGAGGCCACTCTCCAGACCATGCGCAGCTGGCCGGATGCCTACAAGGGCACCGCCCGCCTGATCGGTGCCGAGGCTGATCGCATGAAGCGAGTCACCGGGGTGAGCAAGACGGTCCCCGATCTTTCCTTTTCGGACGAGTTGACGCTCCACCTGGGGGACCGGGAAGTGTGGTTTTGGCACCGGCCCGGTCCGACGGCTGGCTCGATGTGGGTGATCTTGCCCGACGCCGAGATTGCGTTCATCGGGGACACGGTCACGGTCTCCGAGCCGCCCTATCTAGGCGAGTCGGTCATCGACGCCTGGCTGGAAGCGCTGGACGAGCTGCGCAGCAAGGCCTTCAGTTCCTTTATCTTGGTGTCTGGGCGAGATGGGATCATCGAGCGAGAGGCGGTCAATGAGATGGCCCGCTTCCTGCGCAAGGTCCAGCTCCGACTGAGTCGGATGAGCAGCAAGCCCGAAAGCGCTGGCCGAGTGGCGAGGGTGCTGATTCGGGGATACCGAATTCCGACCACCCGGCGCGATCAGGTGCTGCTTCGGCTTCATGCCGGCCTGCGCGGCCTCTACACCCGTCTCCACGCCTCGAAAGCCTAGCCCAGCGCGAGCGTTACAAGACAACCGATGTCCTCTGAATGCCCAGGCTTGGGCCCTGCAGCCGAGTCGCTGTTCCAAGTTCGCCTGTCATCGACCCAGATCCAGGCCTTCCAGACGTATGCTGCCGAGCTGCAGAACTGGAACCAACGGGTCAACCTGACCGCCATCACCGACCCCAAAGAGATTGAGATCAAGCATTTCCTGGACTCCCTGAGCTGCCTGCTCGCACTCACCCCGCGGCCGGGGGACCGGGTGGTCGACGTCGGCACTGGGGCGGGTTTCCCCGGGATCCCACTGCGGATCGCCTGCCCTGAGATTCGGCTGGTCCTGATCGAGTCGATCGGCAAGAAGGCGGATTTCTGTCGCCACCTCGTGCGGGTGCTAGGCCTGGACGATGTGGAGGTGGTGCAGGCCAGAGCCGAGCAGCTCGGGCAGGATCCGGATTACCGTGGGCGGTTCGACTGGGCGGTAGCCCGGGCGGTCGCTAACCTGGCAGTCCTAGTTGAGTATTTGCTGCCGTTGCTGCGGGTGGGGGGAGTGGCGATCGCACAGAAAGGGGAGGCCGGCC
>CAYHJH010000186.1:0-3892 GCA_964356605.1 uncultured Anaerolineaceae bacterium | reverse complement strand
TTTGTTCGTTCGCCGAGAGCCGACGGGTGACTTCATCCAGACGAGTTTCAAGGCCCTCAAGTCGCCTGGACGCCGCCGGTCTTCGCACTGCCGCCGGTTTCTTCCGAGGTGCCGCCGCCTGCTTCTTGCGCGGCGCCGCTCTTGGCCGCCTGGCGGCAGGCTTCACCGCCTTCTTCGCTGTCTTCTTCGCCATTTAAGCCTCCCCGTATCGATGATTGGGTGATGTCCCTTTCGGTTCATATTTTAACCCGTAATCCAGAAACCCTGTCGCGACTAAAGCCAGACTCCTCACATGAATCTCAATCCATAAGTGGTCGTTGGAGCGGATGATCCTTAAGGTTCTTGGGTTGGCAGCGCCTCAGGCCTTCGTCGGCCGAAAATGTTCAATGTCCAAAATCGAGCCCTTGCGTTCCGAAGCCGGCTTGAGGACGGCCTCCACCGCCATGCCGATCTCCACCTTTTCCGGGTCGACCTCGCCCAGCCGATGCATGATGCCACCGTCTGCGATCCTCACAAAAGCGATCAACTCGGGTTCGACAAGCGGGCTGCCATCCAGGTTCACGTACAGCCGGGTGAAGGCATGCACCTCGCCGCGGGTCCCAACGTCGTGCCAGTCTTGCAGTTCGTCGAAGCAGCGCTCGCAGAACTGCCTCGCCGGTACGTAGGTGATCCCGCAACGCCCGCAGCGGGATCCCAGGATCACCCCTTCGTCCTTCAGGGCTCGGAAAAAGCGCTCGCCCGCCAGCCCGTAGGTGTAGCGGCTGGGCACCGGCAGGCTGCCCTGCCAAGTGCCCGGGGCCTCCGGGTCGCGCGGCAGCAGGTTCATAGCCGAGTCTCCGGTATCGGCTTGAAGTATAAGATGTCGGTGATCGCGCCCTCCCGCTCAGGCGGGGGCTTCCACACCGCCTGCACCCGCATGCCCACGCGCACGTCCTCCGGTCGCACCTCGCCCAGCTTGTGCAGGATCCCGTGCAGCGGTGAGGCACCGTCGATCTCGATCACCGCCGGGATCTCCGGCTCCTCGATCCGCTGGACGTCCCAGGTCACGTAGCAGAGCGAGAAAGTGTTCACCCGCCCGGTGTCCTGAAGCCGGACGTACGAATCCATCGGCCGGTAGCACCACTCGCACACCACCCGCGGCGGCACCACGGTGAGGTCGTCGGTCGGGCAGTACGATCCGAGGATCTCGCCGCGTTTCAATCCCGCCAGGTACGCTCCGATGCCCACCCCGGTGTCCCAGGCATAGCGAGCGTCCAACTGGTCCTGGACGGACAGCACCACCCCCGATTCGATGTCCTTCTCGCTCAGCGCCGTACCTGGGATGCGCTTCATCTCAACCGTCATTTCAGGCGCTCCTCGCCTTGGTTCGTTCCCATGATGACCACGGTCCCGACCTGCATCAGGTCGCCCCAGGCTTGCGCCAGGCCGCGCTCCGGCTTGCCCGGGACCTGGCGCGCGCCGGCTTCGGCGCGCAACTGCCAGAACAACTCGGCGATCTTCATCAGGCCGGCCGCGGCGATCGGGTTGCCCACCCCCAGCAGCCCGCCCGATGGACAGGAGGGCATATTCCCATCTCGGTCAAGCACCCCGTCGGCGGCGAGCTGCGGCGCCTGGCCGCGGTCGGCCAGCAGCAGGCCTTCGAGGTGGTGCAACTCCTTATAGTCGAAGGGGTCGTACGGCTCCACGATGTGGATCTGCTTGCGCGGCTCGGAGACCCCGGCCATCTCGTAGGCCATTCGTGCCGCGCGCTCGACGTAGCGCGGATAGGCCAGATCGCGGTTGGCCCAATAGGACGTGTCGAGCGCCCAGCCGACGCCCTGAATCCAGACCGGCTTGTCCGTGACCCGTTTGGCCACCTCCTCGGAGGCCAGCACCACTGCGACTGCGCCGTCGCTCACCGGGCTGACATCAAGCCGACTGACCGGCCAGGCTAACACCTCCGAGTTGAGCACATCCTCGACAGTGATGTCCGGGTCCCCCAGCAACGCGGAGGGATGGTCGGCTGCATTGCGCTTGTTCTTCACTGCCACCCGGGCGATATCGGCCTTGGAAATGCCGTAGGTCTGCATGTAGCGGTTCATCTCGAGCGCAAAGATCCACAGCAGGTTGGGCTTGAGCGGCCGCTCGGTGGTGTGGTCGAAGATAGTGAGGAAGGCTCCCTGGGCATGTGGGAAGTAGCTCGACATCTTCTCTTCGCACACGACCAGGCAGGTGTCGAACAGCCCGGAGGCCACGTGGTACCAGCCCTGGATGGCGGAGAACACGCCCGTGCCGCCGCCGACGTATGACCGCATGTAAGGCTTGCCCCACGCGCCAGCGCCATCGCTCAGGTACTCGGCTTTCATGTGGATGCCATCGAATGCGTCCGGCGCGGTGCCCATGCAGACCGCCTGAATATCATCCAGCGACATCTCACAGGAATTGAGCGCCTGGCTCGCCGCCTGCCAGGACAGCTCTTTGCCGGTCTCCAGCGCGCGGCGCACGAACTTGGTCATGCCCGCCCCGACGACCGCGACCTTGCGCATTCCCATGCCGATCTCCTCAGTTGCTTAGCACGGCGACCGCGGTGCTGGTGGTCGGAACGCCGCGCCAGGATTGCGCCAACCCGGTCTTGACATCTTTGAGCTGCCGGCCGCCCGCCTCGCCGCGCAGTTGCAGCACGACCTCCAGCGCTCGCGCCAGCCCGTTAGCGTCGAGCAGGTCGCCCATCCCCAGGCTGCCGCCAGAGGCATTGACCGGCAGTTTGCCGCCTGGTGCACTTGTGCCCTCCTCAGTGAATGGGCCAGCCTTACCCTCTTCGACCAGGTCGAGCGCCTCCAAGTGCTGCAGCTCCTTGTAGGCGTACGTGTCGTCCAGCTCGGCGAAGCCGATCGCCTCGCGCGGCTGCTTTATCCCCGCCTGGCGGTACGCCATCTCGGCCGCCTTGCGCACGTAGGTTGCCCGGCCCCACTCCCGGCTCTCCAGCGAGGGTGCGCCGTTGCACCAACCGATGCCGAGCATCCACACCGGCTTCGGGGTCAGCGATCGGGCGCGGTCTTCCGAGGCGAGCACCATCACCACCGCGCCGTCGGCGTGCTCTGCCGTTTGGCGCGCCATCACGGGCCAGGAGAGCGGTGGGCCTCCCAATGCATCCTCGAGTGTCAGGTCCGCCGCGTGGGCGGCCAACGGGTTATGCAGCGCGTTGCGCCGGTTCTTGACCGTCACCGCGGCGCACTGCTCCAGCGTGGCGCCGGTCTCGTGCAGATAGCGGCTCATGTCGAGCCCCGCGACGACGTGCGTGTTCAGGTGCAACGGCCGGTTGAGCACGGGATCCTGCGCGTAGGCAGTGATCTGCGGGAGCGTGAGCACGTTGGAGGCCTTGCTATGGCCCTCGACGACTACCACCTGGGCCTGGCCGGTCCGAATGAGCATCGTGGCGGTGGCCAGCCCGTGCAGACCGTCACCGCCGATGGTATGCACCGGCCGGAGGGCCGCACCGAGTTGGTCCGGCACGTATTCGTCAAAGATGCTGGTGCCTTCGATGAAATCCTCGGCGACCGTGACGAAGCTGTCCACGTCCTTGCGCGGATCGATGCCCGCATCGGCGTAGGCCCGCACCGCGGCCTGGTACATCAGCTCCTTATAGGAGACCTCGGGGGTAACGGGCCGATACCCTACCCACCCGACGCCGACGATCGCCACGCGGTCGTTCATCAAGGTTGCGTTTGCTGTGAGATCAAAGCGAGGCTGTCAAGGCTTTCTGCGGAGGCTCAATAAAAGATACCACGGCTCGACCGAGGGCGCCGAGGTCTGAGCGAATGCGAAGGGTGCATCCTGAGCCTGTCGAAGGGAGCCGCCCGGCAGTTCATCTCGCGAAGTATGAGCCCGCTGAGGCCAGGTCGGTACATCCTGA
>CAYHJH010000185.1:0-3909 GCA_964356605.1 uncultured Anaerolineaceae bacterium | reverse complement strand
GATGCCTATTGCATCGACGTGATTCGCCAGATCCAGGCGGTGCAGTCTGCTCTCACCAAGATCAGCGTCAGCGTGCTGGATGACCATCTACAGACATGCCTGGTCACTGCGGTGAGAGGCGACCGGCGGGACCAGATGCTTAAAGAAATCACCGAGGTCTACGAGATGGCCTCTAAGGTCTGAGTCTTCTGGAGGATTATTCGTGACTGAACACGCAATCGAACTGACCCTGCCTGTGACCGGAATGCACTGCGCCAACTGCGCCGTCACGATCGAGCGGGTCCTGGGCAGGATGGACGGGGTCGAGGTCAGGAGCGTCAACCTGGCCAGCGAGCGCGCCTTTCTCACCTACGATCCGGAACGTTCCAAGCAATCTGAGATCCTGAACCAGGTCCGCCGAGTAGGTTATGACGTGGCGCTGGCGACCGCGGATGTGGCCCTGGAGCGGTTGAATGAGTCCACTGACGCCCTGCGCCTCGAGCAGCGGCTGACCGAGGAAAGTGGAATCGTCTCTGCAAGAGTCAACCTCGCCAGTGAACGGGCGTTGGTCGAATACATCCCGACCACAATCACGCAGCGAGAGATTCGGGAGGCGATCCGGAAGGCCGGGTTTGGAACCCTTACAGTCGAAGAGACGGTCGAGGATCCGGAAGGCGCAGCCCGCGCAAAGGCCGTTCAGCGGCAGCGGAGACTATTCATCCACGGTCTGGTGTTGACTCTTCCGGTCTTTGCGATGGCGATGCTCGCTGACTTCGGCCTGATTCCGCACGCGGTGATGACTGCTCCTTGGTTTCGCTGGACTATGTTGGCCTTAACCACCCCCGTAGTTTTCTACGTGGGCTGGCAATTCCTGGAAGGCAGTTACCACGCGCTGCTTAACCGGACCGCCAACATGGACGTGCACGTCGCGATGGGATCCCTGGCGGCCTACGGATATTCCTTCACGGTTGCGCTGGGCTGGGTTGAAGGCCAACCGTACTTCGAGACCGCGGCAGTGATCATCACCCTGATCGTGCTCGGCCGGTATCTGGAGGCCCGGGCCAAGGCGCAGACGAGCGAGGCGATGCGGGCCCTGCTGGGACTCAAACCGAAGATGGCGCGGATCGAACGCGACGGCCGGGAGACCGAAGTCCCAGTGGACGAGGTGATCGTCGGTGATCTGGTCGTCGTGCGCCCAGGAGAGAAGGTTCCGGTCGATGGTGTGGTCGTCGAGGGCAAGTCATCGGTCGACGAGTCGATGCTGACCGGCGAATCAATGCCGGTTTCCAAGCGGGCGGGGGAGCCAGTATTTGCGGCCACATTGAACACGCTGGGTGTGCTCAAGTTTGAGGCCACCAAAGTCGGGCGCGACACTGCGCTCGCACATATTATCCGCCTGGTCCAGGAAGCCCAGGCGAGCAAGGCTCCGATCCAGCATTTAGCGGATAAGGTGTCCTCCGTGTTCGTTCCAGCCGTATTGCCGGTGGCGGCGTTGACTTTTCTCGGATGGTACTTCCTCGCGCCGCCGATCCTGGAGATCCCGCAATTCACACGCGCCTTGATCAACACGGTCGCGGTCCTGGTGATCGCTTGCCCTTGTGCCATGGGCCTGGCGACGCCTACCGCAGTCACAGTCGGGATCGGCAAGGGCGCGCGCATGGGAATTCTGTTCAAATCGGGCGAGGCGCTGGAGCGGACGGGTCGGGTGGCAACGATCCTGCTGGACAAAACCGGCACGATCACCCGTGGCCAGCCTTCCATTACCGACATCCTCCCCAATGGGTGGGAGGGGGGCGAGGCGGAGATGTTGAGGCTCGCTGCCAGTGCCGAAAAGGGCTCGGAGCACCCACTGGGTCAGGCGATCATCGCCGAAGCCGAGGGGCGCGGGCTTGACCTCGGCCTGCCGGACAAGTTCGAGGCGTTCCCTGGCAGCGGCGTCCTCGCCGCAGTCGGAGGAAGAAGGGTCGTGGTGGGGAATTCCGAGCTGCTTGTGCAGCAAGGCATTCCCATGGACGGATCCGCAGAGCATCTATCAGCCCTAGAGGCAGAGGCAAAGACTGCGGTGGGCGTGGCGATAGATGGGCAGTTGGCTGGGATCCTGGGTATCGCCGATTCCTTGAAGGATGGCTCTCGAGAGGCAGTGCAGGAATTGCAGCAGATGGGCCTGCGGGTCAAGCTCATGAGCGGCGACAACCGGCATACCGCGGCTTCAATTGCCCGACAAGTTGGCCTGCTAGATCCGAGCGACGTCCTGGCCGAGGTCCGTCCGGCGGAGAAGGCGGATCAGGTGAAACGACTGCAAGCCGCTGGCGTCCCGGTCGCCATGGTTGGCGATGGGATCAACGACGCGCCAGCGCTGGCGCAAGCGAACGTGGGGATCGCGATCGGCACGGGCACAGACGTTGCGATCGCGGCTGCGCCCGTTACGCTGATGAGCGGTGATCTGCGCATCCTGCCGCGTGCAATTCGACTGTCTCGGATGACCCTGCGTGTCATCAGGCAAAACCTGTTCTGGGCATTCTTCTACAACACTATTCTGATCCCTATGGCAGCCCTGGGGCGCCTCAGCCCGATGCTGGCGGCCGCAGCGATGGCGTCCAGCTCGATTGCTGTGGTAACCAATAGCCTTCGGCTGCGCCGAATGAAATTCTAGCCGCGCGGTTCCGGGCTCACTTGTCGCGCCCCCGTCGATCAGGTATGCTAGCTCGGCTGCATGGGCAATCTTTCTAGACGCGAGTTCATTCAACTCGCAGCTGCATCGGTCCCGGCCCTGGCTATGAGAAATCGGCCAGGGCTGTTGCGCTTTCCGGCTGTGGAACGCCTGTGCCGAATCACCGAGCCCGACGCCTCGCTTCACACCCGGCCACATCCGGACAGCCCCGAAGTTGGATCGAAGGCATTTGACGAGGTGTTGGAGGTCTACCGGGAGGTCATCGGGAGCGGGGTCTATCCACATAACCACGTCTGGCTCGAAACACCGGAAGGTTTCCTCTGGTCCTCCGACGCCCAGCTGGTTCGCAACCAGCCAAACCCGATCCTGAACACCGTACCGGCCGAGGGATTGTGGACCGAAGTGACGGTGCCTTACGTGGACAGCTTCCGCCGGGCCGACCCGAATTCGCCACAGGACTACCGCCTGTACTACGCTATGGTATTAAATGTCGACGCGCAGATCACCGGCCAAGATGGCGAGGTCTGGTATCGGGTGCATGACGAGAACGGAATTGTGATGTACGCGCACGGGCAGGCCTTTCGGGCGATCACGCCGGATGAATTGGCTCCAATCTCGTCTGGGATCGAAGACAAACGAGTGGTCGTCAACATCACCCGCCAGGAGCTCTCGGCATTTGAGGGTGAAGTCGAAGTCTATTTCGCCCGGATCTCCTCCGGGTATGCGTTCTATCCTCAGGACGGGAAATTCAGTTCCAACACGCCGATCGGTCAGATGTGGACCTGGCGCAAGATGGTCTCCCGGCATATGTCCGGAGGGGACGCGGTAAGTGGATTCGATCTGCCAGGAGTCGGCTGGACAGTGCTCTTTCACGGCAGCGGTGCAGCCCTGCATTCGACCTATTGGCATGGAGACTACGGCGCCCCGCGTTCCCGCGGCTGCATCAACCTACGGCCAGATGACGCCAAATGGCTATTCCGTTGGACAGACCCTGTCGTCGCCTACCGGCCGGGAGATCTGACCGTCCAGTGGCCGAACCCAGGGACGCGGGTGATCGTTGAAATCTAGGCAGCGGGGCCGACCCCGCCTGCTAGGTAGCCTTTCCTGGTGATCTAAGTCGAATGCGCATATCCGAATCTGGAACCGGCTGGAAGGAGCTCCGGCCCTGGCTGGCCATGGCCGGGGGGATCATGCTTGGGATTGTGATCGGATCGGTGCTCTTCTTTGGTCTCCCAGCCAGGGCGGAGGCCCCACAACCC
>CAYHJH010000184.1:0-3982 GCA_964356605.1 uncultured Anaerolineaceae bacterium | reverse complement strand
GGCCGGCCGTTGGCCGGTCGGTATTTACCCCGCCTGGCTGCGCCTGGGCCTGACGTTCCTCGTGCCGGTTGCCTTCGCCGTCACGGTTCCGGCGGAGGCGCTGACCGGCCGCCTTTCCCCGCTGACCCTGGTTCTTGCGCTGGGGATGAGCGCGCTGGCGATCGCCGCCGCCCGCTGGTTCTGGCACTTCGGCCTGCGCCGTTACTCCGGCGCCTCGGCCTGAACCTGGCCACGCCTCCCTCGGCTATTTCGCACAGTAGAATACCGGTTGAGTGAGCGGGCATGAAGCGTGAGCTGCGCGGCTTCAAGCGCGGCGCAGTCCGGCTTGATTTCGACCTCTACAGGGTAAGTGTCCCGATCCCGGGTTGCCTGCGGCCAACCTGAGCGTTGTGGATCTGTGGCCGGAGGGGGTCGAGCGGGCCATCCTTTTCGTACACGGTTACGCCGGCGTGGCCGAGACCTGGGAATACCAGCTCAACCACTTCGCGAGTGACTTTCGAGTAGTTGCGCCGCATGCTAGTGGAGGAGAGCGCTTGGGTGATCGATGGGCAAGCGAGCCATCGCTCCCGTCTTGAGCCTGTTCATCGGATTGCTGCTCATGTTCCAGCCTGACTGGCTTACAACAACGCTCGCGAAGCGGGTGACCTACTCGGTGGACACCCGTGCGCCCGTGGTGGCCTTGACCATCGACGACGGCCCGGATGCCCAGACGACTCCCTGGATCCTGGACATCCTCCACCAGCACGATGCTCGGGCGACGTTCTTCTTGATCACGGAACGCATCCCCGGTAACGAGGCCACCCTGGATCGGATAGTCGCGGAGGGCCATGAGCTCGGGAATCATATGACCCGTGACCAGCCGAGCATCCTGCTCGGCAGCGACCGGTTCGAGCGCGAGCTGCTGGCAGCGGACTCAGCGCTCTCGGGCTACGGCGAGGTGCGCTGGCTGCGGCCGGGCTCCGGCTGGTTCAACGCGCGGATGCTAAATGTCACCGAGTCCCGGGGATACCGGCTGGCCCTCGCCTCGATCTACCCTCTGGATGCCACCATTCCTTCCACCTGGTTCGCCAGCGAGTTCATCCTGTGGCGGGCGAAACCGGGCGCGGTCATCCTGCTGCACGATGTTGGGACCCGCGGCGAGCGCACCGCCGAGACCCTCTTGCGTGTGCTGCCGGAACTCACCAACCGAGGCTATCGGGTGGTCACGCTCTCGGAATTGGTGGCGCTGGAGGGATAGCTTCGATGGCCGCCTGTTGAGCGGTGTCGCACAGACACGGTATGGACCCCAAGGATCTGGAGACATTGGAGCTGCCCAAGGTGCTGGAGCGGCTGGCCGAGTACGCCGCCTTCTCCGCCTCGAAAGACTTGGTCCTGCAGCTCAGGCCGACCACAAAGCTCGAAGTCGCACGTCTAGGTCAGCAGCTAACCACCGAGGCGCGGCGGCTGCGGTTGGGCCGGCCCGACCTCTCGATTGGAGGCGCCAAAGACGTGCGACCGCGGGTCCAGGCCGCGGCGCGCGGGGCCGTGCTGGAGCCGCAGGAGCTGCTGGACATCCAGGCGACGCTCATATCCAGCCGGAATCTGGCGCGTGTCTTCGGAAAAGAGGGCTCGAGCTACCCGGCTTTGGCCGGAATTGCCGTTAACCTCGCGCAGGACACTGGCCTGATCGAGGCGATCTCGCGCACGCTCGACGGTCGCGGAAACGTGTTGGATGGAGCATCAGAGAAGCTGCGGACCATCCGTCGCGATCTGCGCGCGGCCCGCGAGCGACTGGGTAAGAAACTCAGCCGCCTGGTTGGCGATCCGAAGCTGGCGGCGCTGCTGCAAGAGCCGATCGTCACTCAACGGGACGGCCGGTCAGTGATCCCGCTGCGGGCCGAGTACAAAGGGCGTTTCCCGGCCGTGGTCCATGATCAGTCCGCCTCGGGCGCCACCTTGTTTGTCGAGCCGCTTGAGGTGGTCGAGCATAACAACGCAGTCCGCGAGCTGGAGTTAAAGGAGCGCGACGAAGTGCGGCGGGTGCTCGCCGAGCTCTCGGCGACGATCGGTCTGACGGGGGAGGCGATCGATCAGTCAGTCGAGGCGCTCGCGCAGCTCGACCTGGCCTTCGCCAAAGCCCGCTTCGCCGACGCGCTGGATGCGAGCGAGCCGGTTCTCAACCAGTTCGGCGATGGGCGGCCGAGGCTGCGGCTGCTGGCGGCCCGCCACCCGCTGCTTGTCCCGAGCTCAGTCGAGGGGCTTGACCCGGCGACCGTTGTCCCCATCGATCTGGTGCTGGAGCCCGAGGTGCGGGCGATCGTGATTACGGGTCCGAACACCGGCGGCAAGACCGTCAGCCTGAAGACGGCTGGCCTGCTGGCGTCCATGGCGCAGTGTGGGCTGCATATCCCCGCGGCGGTTGGATCCGAACTAGAAGTTTTCGAAGCGATCTATGCCGATATCGGCGACGAGCAGTCGATCGAGCAATCACTATCTACCTTTTCCTCCCACATCTCGAACATCGTACGTATCCTGGGGTTAGCGGACGCGCGGTGCCTGGTGATGCTGGATGAGTTGGGAGCCGGCACCGACCCTGGCGAAGGCGCGGCGTTGGCGCGCGCCTTGCTGGTCGAGTTCCTCGATCGTGGCTGCGTAACGCTGGTGGCCACGCACTATCCTGAGCTGAAGGCCTTCGCCCACCTGACCGAAGGAGTCCGGAACGCCAGTGTGGAATTCGATCTGGAGAGCCTGCGGCCGACCTACCACCTGACAATCGGTCTTCCCGGTCGCTCGAACGCGTTGGCGATCGCCGAGCGGCTCGGCTTGAGGCAGCGGATCGTGGAGGCCGCTCGATCCCAGCTTTCGCCGGATGACCTGCAGGCTGACAGCCTGCTGGATGAGATCCGCCGCCAGCGCGACGCTGGCGAGCAGGCCCGCTCGGAGGCCGAGCGCGCCAGCAAGGAGGCGAAGACGCTGCGAGACGAACTTCGCCGCCGGCTGGATGGCATTGATGCAGAAAAGTCGGAGATCCTGGATCGGGCGCGGCAAGAGGCGCAGGCAAAGATGCAAGCCGTGGACGAGGAATTGGCAGGTCTCCGTCGCCGGATGGTCGCGGCGGGCGAATCGCTGGAGCCGCTCCGTGGTGTGAAGGACGAGTTAGAGCAGCTGGAGGAGGTCCTTGAGGCTTCGGTAACGGAGCGCGCGAGTGTGGCCCTGGACTCCGAAGACCTTGTTGTAGGCGATCCTGTTCGTGTGCGCTCGATCGCGGCCGAAGGCGTGGTCACTTCGCTGGAGGCGGACCAGGCGGAGGTGCAGGTTGGCAGGCTGCGGATCCGGGCCGACCTGGACGATCTCGAGCTTCTAGCCGCGGAGGCCGCCGACACTCTGCCGGAGCGGCAAGTGGAGATCAGGGCAGTTGCGGCCTCCCCTTCCTTGGAGCTGCACCTGCGAGGCCAAACCGTGGACGAGGCGCTGGAGCAGCTAGAGCGCAGCTTGGACTCGGCCTACCTGGCCGGGATGCCCTTCCTGCGGGTGATCCACGGTAAGGGCACCGGCCGGCTGCGGCAGGCCGTCCGCGAATCGCTTAGGAAGAGCCCGTACGTCGATTCCTTTGAGACCGCAGCCCCGGCCGAGGGCGGCGAAGGCGTGACGGTCGCAAGACTCAAGCAAGACTAATCCCGAGGAGGCAGACGATGGACGATTTCATGCGGGTGGTGGGATCCATATTCGTAGCGAGTTTTGCCCTGCAGCAGCTGATCGAGCTGCTGGACCCGATCCTGGATCCCGCGCTGGGTCCGAGGAAGAAGTGGGTGCTGAGCGTGGTGAGCCTGGTGGCTGGATTGGCGCTGACCTTTGGAGGGGGTCTGCGCATGCTTGGCCCGCTCGGCGCCGGCGTGCCGGATTGGGTCGACGCAATTGTGACGGCGCTCTTCCTTACCGGCGGTACGAAAGGGATCAACGACCTGCTCAAGCTGATCGGCTACCGCAAAGAGGCGGCTAAGGC
>CAYHJH010000183.1:0-4045 GCA_964356605.1 uncultured Anaerolineaceae bacterium | reverse complement strand
CTGGCTGAACATCCAAATCGGGAGGGTCTGCTGCTGGCCAGACGTGAAGGTGGTGACGATGATCTCGTCAAAGGACAGCGCAAATGCCAATATGCCCCCGGCCAGCAGGGCCGTCGCGATCGCCGGCAGCACGACGTAGCGGAAAGTCTGGAACGGGTTTGCACCCAGATCCATCGAGGCCTCGATCTGCGAACTGCCAGTCCGGCGAAATCGAGCCAACACGTTGTTATAGACCACGACCATGCAGAAGGTGGCGTGGCTGATCACGATCGTCCAAAAGCTAAATGGAATGTTGATGATCCCGATGGCCGAGCGCATCGCGATCCCACTCACGATTCCCGGCAGCGCGAGCGGCAACACCAGTGCAAACGAAATCGCCTCCCGGCCGAAGAACTTGCTTCGAAATACGGCTGCCGCGGCCAACGTTCCCAGGAGGATCGCGGCCAGAGTTGCGACCGAGGCCACCCGCAGCGAAAGCCCGAGCGCGTCCCACACATCAGATCGGTTCACGGCCACCCGAAACCAATCCGTCGTTAAGCCGGGAGGCGGGAAACTGAACGTGGCGTCTTCGGTTGTGAAGGCGTAGAGCAGGATGATCGAGATCGGCACGTGCAAAAACAGCAAGGCGCCCAATGTTGCCAGCTTCAGAAACAACGGTGCTCGCACGCCCTGCTCAGAGCGCTTCAAATGCGCCCAACTCCCTGGCCCCTATCAGGTAGACGCCCATGATCGCCATGGGGACCACCGTAAAGGCCGCCGCCAAGGGGATGTTGAAGGCCGTTCCGGTATACGAGAGCACGGCCTGGCCGATGAAGAAGCTCGAATTACCCAGCGAATATGGCACCACGAAGTCGCCCAGCGTCAGCGAAAATGTAAATATCGACCCCGCCAACACTCCTGGGAAAGCCAGCGGCAACGTCACATGGCGCAGGGTGCGGCCCGGCCGCGCCCCCAGATCGCTGGAGGCTTCCAGCAGCGATTTCGGGACCCGTTCCAGCGCCGCCTGGATCGGGAGGATCATGTACGGCAGCCAGACGTAAACGAACACGATGAACATGCCTAGGAACGAGACCGACAGCGACGGCCCTCCGATTACCGGTAGCCGCAGGATCGCATCGAGGGCGCCCTCCAGGTTCAGCGCGTTCAAGAACCAAGTGACGATCCCCTCCTTCGCCAGGATCAGCCGCCAGGCGTAAACCCGTACCAAGTACGAAGACCACAGCGGCAGGAGGACCGCCAAATACAGCGTCGCCTTCACCCGGCGGGAGGCGTAGCGGGCCATGTAATAGGCCCATGGGAAGGCCAGGATCGCGGTGGCGATCGTCACCGCAGCCGCCATCAGCGCCGTCCGCAAGAAGATATCTAGATGGGCCTGGGTGAGCAGGTCGCCATAAGTGGCAAGCGTGAGCTTGCGGATTACCTGCCCGGTGAAGGGGTCTAGATAGAAAAAGCTCTGGACGACTAGCGACGCGAGCGAACCGAGATAGATGACCACCATCCACAGCATCGGCGGTCCGAGCAGCAGTGCCAGCACGAGCCACGGCCGCAGATAGATGAACGTCCCCAGCCGGTGAAGCGGAGGGCGTTTGAGGCTGGGACCGACCGCAGTCAGTTGCACTGAGCCCGGCCTCCGGCAGCTCGGACCAACGCCCTGGGCTTAGCGTTGCTCACTATTCCTCGGCTACTCGCCGGTTGTGTCCGGGGTCCCACACCAACCGCACCACCCGGCCGCGAGCGCTCAAGACGTCCATCGAAGTTGTGTCACGGTTCTGCTCCACGACGGTCAGATCGCCGCCGCTTTCCAGCTCGATGAGGTAGCGGGTGTGAACTCCCAGGTAAACCACATCCCTCACTTTCCCTTCGACGGAGCAGTAGCCATTCGGAGAGGGCTGTTCCCGCGGTTGCAGGCGAATCTTTTCCGGGCGAACCGAGAAGGTATCGGCCGAGCCGGTGATCCGCCCCGCCAGCTCGCCGCTGATCAGGTTGGAGAAGCCAACAAACCCCGCCACAAACGGAGAGGCCGGATGCTCATATAGCTCGGCCGGAGAACCGATTTGTACCACGCGGCCGAAGTTGAAGACCGCGATCCGATCGCTCATGGTGAGCGCTTCTTCCTGATCGTGGGTGACGTAGATAAAGGTGATCCCGACTTGCTCTTGAATGGCTTTGAGTTCGACCTGCATCTGCTGGCGCAGCTTGAGGTCCAGGGCGCCGAGCGGTTCATCCAGCAGCAGTACCCGCGGGCGCAAGATGAGCGCCCGCGCCAATGCTACCCGCTGGCGCTGGCCGCCGGAGAGCTGCGACGGGCGTCGGCCCTCCAAGCCAGGCATGCGCACAAGCTCCAGCATCTCCATGACCTGGCTCGCCCGCTCCTGCTTCGTGACCTGGCGGATCATCAAGCCGTAGGCGATGTTCTCGCCGACGGTCATGTGTGGGAAAAGCGCATAGTCCTGGAAGACCGTGTTCACCTCCCGCTCGTACGGCGGCAAGCGGGTGACGTCCTGGCCATGTAGCAGCACGTGACCGGAGGTGGGATGATCGAATCCCGCGATCAGGCGCAGGCACGTGGTCTTCCCTGACCCAGACGGCCCCAGCAATGTGAAGAACTCCCCATCCAGGATGTCCAGGCTGACGTTGTCGACCGCCACCACCTCGCCAAAGTGGCGGCTGATATTGGCTAATCGGATGGCTGGTGGTGAAGCCGTGACCATCAGGCGTGGCTGACCATCACGTGTTTGGTGATCTGGTAATCCCCCATTGCTTCGGCCGAGAGGTCCTTGCCAAAGCCGGAGTGCTTGAAGCCGCCGTGGGGCGTCTCGGAGGTCAGCGGGATATGGTCATTGACCCACACCGTGCCAGCTTCGATGTTGGCGGCGAGCTTCATCGCCCGGCCCACGTCCTTGGTGAAGATCGAAGCCGCCAGCCCATACACGACGTCATTTGCCAGACGTAGCGCCTCGGCGGCGTCCTTAAAGGGGCTGACGGTCAACACCGGGCCAAAGACCTCGCTCTGGATGATCTCGGACTTCTGGTCGGCGTCCACCACGACGGTTGGCTCGAAGTAGAAGCCCTTGCCGCGGTCCTTCGGGATTCCGCCTCCAGTCAACACCCGCGCACCGCCGGCCTTGGCTCGATCGACGAACCCCTGCACCCGATCTCGCTGTACCGAGGAAATCAGCGGGCCGACCTGCACGCCCTCGGCGAACGGCTCGCCAACTTGGATCGCCCGCATACTGTCCACCAATGCCTCCTGCAGCGGCTTGTAGCGGGCATTCTCCACGTAGACCCGGGTGGCGGCGGTGCAGTCCTGGCCGGTATTGAACGTCGCCGCCAGCGTCACCTTGGAAACGACCATGTCCATGTCAGCGTCGTCGAAGACCAGCAGCGGGGCCTTGCCACCCAACTCCAGATGGACTCGCTTAAGTGTCTTGGAAGCAGTTTCCATCACCCGCATCCCGGTCCGCGGCGAACCGGTCAGGCTGACCATGCGGATATCCGGATGCTCGACCAGCGCCTGGCCGGTGTCGTTTCCTCCAGTGACGATATTTAGCACCCCGTCCGGGAGCCCGGCCTCCTTGGAAAGCTCCGCCAGCATCAGGGTGCTGATCGGTGTGGTGGGCGCCGGCTTGAGCACCACGGTGCATCCAGCCGCCAGCGCCGGCCCGATCTTCCAGACCGCCATCATCAATGGGTAATTCCAGGGTGTGATCTGCCCGACGACGCCCACCGGCTCGCGCCGGAACATCGAGGTGTAGCCCCCGAGAAATTCCCCGGCGTGCAACCCGTGTACGTCGCGGGCGGCCGAGGCGAAGAACCGCAGGTTATCTACCGTAAACGGCAGATCGGCGCCGAGGCTGACGGACGCGTAAGGCTTACCTGTGTTTTCCGACTCGGCCGTGGCGAAATCAGCGGCCCGGGCCTCCAGCAGGTCGGCCATCATCCACAGCACCTTCGAACGCTCTGCGGGCGTCTTCTTCGACCAGCGGCCGTCGTAGAAGGCGGCCTTGGCCGTCTGCACCGCCCGGTCGACGTCTTCCCGGCTGCT
>CAYHJH010000182.1:0-4050 GCA_964356605.1 uncultured Anaerolineaceae bacterium | reverse complement strand
AGGGCATTCGCCGGGTGGGTGAGCAGCGCCCGGGCCAGGAGTTACTTGCTGTAGTAGATACAGAGGACAGCTTGAAAAGCTCAGGCCCCGAACTTGTCAAGCCGGCTGGCGTGGGCGAGCAGGAGCGGCATCACGCTGGTGGCCTGAAAGGTTCCCAACCCACCTCGGGCGCAGACGGTCTCGCCAAATGCACCAGAGCCGTCTTGGCGAACCGTATCGGGCGCCCACAGCAGAAACGGCACCGGGTGCCACGAGTGCGTCCGCAAACGCGCAGGAGTGGAGTGGTCGCCGGTCACGGCCAGCACGTCGGGCTTAAGCGCTAGCAGCTTCGGCAGGGCCCGATCCAGCTCTTCGATGACGGCGGCCTTGCCTTGAAAATCCCCGTCCTCGCCCCGGCTGTCGGTCGCCTTGATGTGAATAAAGAGGAAGCTGTACGTCTTCCAGGCCGAAGCCACTGCAGCGAACTCGTCGGCTGGGGTCTCCCCCTTGAAATCGATCTCTTCCATCCCGACCAGTCGTGATACCCCGCGGTACATGGGGTAGACCGCCACACAGCCTGCCTTCAGGCCATACACGTCCCCAAACTGCGGCAATTCGGGGTCGGTCGAAAATCCGCGCAGCGTCAGGCCATTGGCAACCGGCTGATCGCTGAGCGACGCATGGGCTTGCTCAATCCATGAGTTGAGCAGCCGGGCTGTCTGCTCGGATCCGCTCTCGCGGGCCGCAGCCAGCAGCGGCGTCTCGCCCTCACGCTGCGGATCCGTGTCCGTAACCTGAGCGCCGAGACCCTTACCGCGCAGAACCAAGGCAAACCGATATTCCCGGACGTGCCTGGCGAGGAGCTCGCAACCTTCAACCTGGATCGCGCTCAAACGTTCCACGAGGGGCGCGGCATGCGCGCTTGGCAGCCGGCCAGCCCTGCGATCCGTGATGCGGCCTTGAGAGTCCAACGTACAGAAGTTCCCGCGAGCAGCCACATCGCCCTTTTCGACCCGTAGCCCGACCCCGATGGCTTCCAGCACGCCGCGACCGACTCGGAAGAGCAGGGGATCGTATCCGAACAGCGCTAGGTGGGCCGGACCGGAGCCGGGAGTGATCCCGGGCAGAATAGGGATCGTCTGCCCGGTTGCGCCTTCTCGGGCGAGCCGGTCCAGGTTGGGAGTTGCGGCGGCTTCGAGGGCAGTGGGCCCTCCCGGTACTTGCGACAATCCTCCCAGTCCGTCGAGGACGAGAAGGACGATCTTCGCTCCCGATGGCCGTTTCAGGTCCCGGATGAGCTCAAGCTGGTTCATCTTGGCTTCGCTCGATTCAAGAAGAAGCCCCCGCACCTGGAGAGGTGGGGGGCTCGTCGGTCGGTTGGCAGTGGCTAGGCAATGGCGTTTTGATCACCCACGGTTTCGAAGAGATGCATGTTCTCCAGGTTGAATGCCACTTGAGCCTGGGAGCCACGTTTCATACTGCTCCTCGGATCGACCCGGGAGACGAAAGAATCCCCTCCGCTCTTCAAATAGAGGAAGATCTCGTTTCCCATGAGCTCGCGGACCTCCACACTAGCCTCAACAAGCGACGGCTCGATATTCGCCGGCGTGAAGTTCGGGTCGTGGATGTCCTCCGGCCGAATTCCGAAGATGACCTCTTTGCCGACATGAGGTCGATAGCTGGAACTCCGTGACGATGGTACCGTCGCCTCAAAGACGCGGGCATCCACAATCAGTTTGCCGTTGGATGCGACCAGCTTCGCCTTGAAGAAGTTCATCGCGGGAGAGCCGATAAACCCGGCCACGAAGACATTGGCCGGGTGATCATAAAGTGACTGAGGCGAATCGACTTGCTGCAAGACTCCGCCGTTCATCACCGCGATACGGGTAGCCATTGTCATGGCTTCAACCTGATCGTGGGTCACGTAAATAAAAGTGGTCGCAAGGTTCTGATGCAGTTTGCTGATCTCGGCTCGAGTTTGAACCCGAAGCTTTGCGTCCAGATTCGAAAGCGGCTCATCAAACAGGAACACCTTCGGCTCGCGGACTATCGCCCGTCCGACCGCCACACGCTGTCGCTGGCCTCCCGAGAGCTGGCGAGGTTTCCGTTCAAGCAGCTGTTGAATGCCAAGGATTTCAGCCGCCTCGTGGACCCGCCGCGCAATCTCCGCCTTTGGCGTCTTGCGCAGGCGAAGCCCAAAAGCCATGTTGTCAAAGACGGACATGTGGGGGTACAGGGCGTAGGACTGGAACACCATCGCGATGTCTCTGTCCTTCGGGGGTACGTCGTTGACCAAGCGGTCGCCGATCAGGATGCGACCCTCGGCGATCTCTTCGAGGCCAGCCAACAGCCGCAGGGCGGTGGTCTTGCCGCATCCGGAGGGCCCGACCAGCACCAGGAACTCCTGGTCGGGGATCTCTAGGTTCATGTCGCTGACTGCGACGACATCGCCGAACCGCTTGTAGACATGGTCGTAGGTCACACTGGACATGCAGACCCTTCGCTCGGTGGCGTCGCGGGATTATACACCCCGCGTTTTCTGCCATTCGTCTTCACGCCCGGTCGTGGTTTGACGCTCAATTTGGACTTTGGTATAGTCACCCGCGTGACAAAGGCGAGCCCAGCCAGGCCGCCGCGGCTGCGGCTGCTGTGGCGCTGGCTACAGCCTGGCCTGGGAGTCAAGCGCTGGTTGGCCGTTCTGGTATTGGGAATAGCGCTTGTCGGCCTTGGTCTGGCCACCGGTCTGCTTTCACTCTACCGACTTCACCCGAATCCGCTTCACCCACAACTGCTGGCTTCGCTCCCTCCTGGACTGTTGGCGGGACTCTACATTGCCCTGGGATTCGTTTCTACCCTCACGGCCCTGTTTAGGCTGAATAACAGCCTCCTGAGCCCTTACGTGAGGCCCGGCAGACCGGTGGTCGATGTGGTCGCAGCGCACCGTAAGCTGGGTCGTGGTCCAAAAATTGTGGCGATTGGGGGCGGGACCGGGCTTTCAACCCTGCTGCGGGGTTTGAAAAAGCACTCGGCCAACCTCACCGCCATCGTGACCATGGCCGATGACGGCGGATCGTCTGGCCGGCTGCGGCGATCGCTTGGGTTGCCGCCGCCGGGTGACCTGCGCAGCTGTCTGGCCGCACTCTCGAATGATGAAGATCTGCTCACCCAGCTCTTTCAATACCGTTTTCTCGAAGGGGAGGAACTGGACGGCCATTCCTTTGGGAACCTATTCATTGCCGCGCTCGCCGGAGTGACGGGAAGCTTCGATCGTGGAATCCTGGAGGCCGGCCGGGTGCTGTCCATCCGAGGGCGGGTGCTACCATCAACGCTCAGTGACATCGCCCTGGTGGCCGACAAGACACCTGCGCTAGACGTACAAGCGATTCGAGTCGAGGGAGAAAGCCGCATTCCGGAGGTGCCGGGCAAGATCCGTCGGATCTACCTGGAACCGGCCGATCCTCCAGCGTACCCAGAGGCTATCCGAGCGCTACTCAATGCGCAGATGATCATTATCGGCCCCGGGAGCCTCTATACCAGCGTGCTGCCGAATCTCTTGGTTCCGGATATCGCCAATGCGATCCGGTCCAGCCGAGCCTTCCGGGTGTATGTGTGTAATGTGGCCACCCAAGCGGGGGAGACCGACCAGTATGACTGCCAGGACCACTGGACCGCCCTGAGTGAACACGCCGGAGTCGGCCTGGTAGACATGGTGGTTGCAAACGATTGTTTGGATGCCGAACTGGCGGGTGGGGCTGCACTCGTAAAACCGTCCGAGAACGGTCTCATGGGAATGCCTGTGTATACAACGGACCTGGTCGATCATGAGCGCCCATGGCGTCACGACTCAGATCAGCTGGCCGGAAGCTTGATCTCTCTCCTCGAAGAGCAGACCGGACCGTTGGAGTTTGATCGACCCGAACCGCTGAACTAAATCCACCCCTTGAACATAGTTGAGTCCACTGAAAGAAGTGCCGCTAGCAAGAAAAATGGGGTATATGTGGGGTGTGGGCGCAGCACACACCCCACATATACCGTTCTCTTTTTCGCGCCTGGCCTTTTTTCAGTGAAGTC
>CAYHJH010000181.1:0-4056 GCA_964356605.1 uncultured Anaerolineaceae bacterium | reverse complement strand
GGACGGAGGCCGCGGCGCGGTTGATCTGGCCCGAGCCGTCCTGGAGGCAGCGAAGGAACCGGCCGAGTTCCGCTTCCTGTACCCTCTAGAAGCCTCCATCGAAAAAAAAATCGAGACGATCTGCACCCAAATCTACGGCGCGGACGGTGTAGACTACTCGCCGCACGCCCAGGATCAGATCGAAACCTACACCCGGCTGGGCTACGACCGGCTGCCGATCTGCCTGGCCAAGACACCGCTTAGCCTTAGCCACGACCCGGAGCTCAAGGGCGTACCTAAGGGATTCCGGGTGCCGATTCGGGAGGTTAGGGCGGCAGTTGGAGCCGGCTATCTATACCCTTTGGCCGGGAAGATCCAGACGATGCCTGGACTGCCTACTCGGCCTGCATTCTTCGACATTGACCTGGACCTTGAGTCAGGCCGAATTGTTGGTCTATCGTGAGACAACAACAGACCTTCTTTGGGTGGGCCGCCGACATCCCCCAAACGGGCTTGTGACAAGTTTCACATCCTTCCGATGACCGACGGTACTTCCACTATCCAAATCGTCCCATTAACCTCCAAAGGGGCGGGATTGCGCTTGGCTCAAGCAGGCCGCGCAACTCGCAGGGAGAGCGCCTGAGTGGCAGGAACCCGCAGATCTCGCTGGTCAGTCTCGATCGGCCTGCCATTGCTTTTCGCCCTATTCTTTGCCGGCTTGGGTGCGATCGGTGCTAAGGCATCTGCCGCTCAGTCGGGCCCGCAGCTGCAGGGCGGTGACTATGCCGGCCCGGACACCTGCGGTGTCTGCCACGAAGAGATCCACACAGAATGGAAGGACACGCGGCACGCCAATGCCTTTTCCTCGCCGATCTTCCAGCAGAACTGGGCCGAGATTGGCAGCGAGTTCACCTGCCTGACGTGCCACACCACCGGCTACGACCCGGCCACCAAAGAGTACGCCATTGAAGGCGTGACCTGCGAGGCTTGCCACGGCCCGTTTCAGGAAGGCCACCCAGTGGAGCCCATGCCGATCCAGGCAGACGCCGAGTTGTGCGCCACCTGCCACAAGACCACGACCGACGAGTGGAAGTCCAGCAAGCACGGAGAGGTCGGCATCCAATGCCAGGCATGCCACGACCCGCACGCGCAGCGGCCCAAGGCAGCGACGGTGACCGAGCTGTGCGGCAACTGCCACAAGGAAACCGGATCCTCCTTCACCCATGGGACGCATGCCGACGCGGGGCTGGAATGCAGCAACTGCCACATGTTCACTGATCCCCGCACAGACCCGCCGATCGAAGGCCTGGTGCCCACCGGACACACCTTCAGCGTCGGCTCCCAGGCCTGTATCGGCTGCCATCAGGATTCGGTCCACACCCGGGACACCATCCTGCAGTTGAGCGGCGAGGTCACCTCGCTCGGCGATCTTGATATCGAAGCGCTCCGGCAGCAGGTTCAACAGCAAGAGGAAGCCATCGCCGACCTGGAAGCCCGCAGCAGTACCCGGCTCTACGTGGGCCTGGCACAAGGTGGAATCGTGGGCCTGGCCACAGGGTCGGTGGCCGCCTGGGTGGTCAGCCGCCGACTGAAGATCGTCGAGGTCGAAAGCAGCGAGAATGGCGAAGAAGAAAACCCGAGTTGAGCTGGAGCTAACCCGCCGCGATTTTGTCAAGCTGGCTGCCACCGCGGCCGGCTCGGCGCTAGTGGCGCAGGCGGTCACCACCGGGCCGCTGTCTCCATTCGGAGAGCTGAAGCAGCGCCAGGTGGCCGGAGGGCCGGCGGACGGCCATCCCCAGGGGGAGCACCACTGGGGCATGGTCATCAACCTGCAGACCTGCATCGGCTGCGAATACTGTCAGCGTGCCTGCTCAGCCACCAACGACGTGGCCTCCGACAAACACTGGAACATCGTCCTGCCGGATGAGACCGCCAACGGGCGGCGTTTCTTCTTCAGCCGGCCGTGCCTGCACTGCCAGCACGCGCCCTGCGTGGAGGTATGCCCGGTGCAGGCCACCTTCGTGCGGGAAGATGGCCTGGTCATGATGGACTACGATCGCTGCATCGGCTGCCGCTACTGCGAAGTGGCCTGCCCCTACGACGCCCGCAAGTTCATCTGGGAGGAGCGGACCGACGAGAATGCGCTGGTGCCCACCTGGGGGGTGCCGCAGGTGGAGCGGCGGCCGCGCGGTGTGGTGGAGAAGTGCACCTTCTGCGTCCATCGCATCGACGCTGGACTTGCGGCCGGGCTAGTTCCTGGGGTTGATCGGGAAGCGACCCCCGCTTGTGTGAACATCTGTCCAGTGGGGGCGCGAGTCTTTGGCGACCTGCTGGATCCGAACAGCCCGGTGTCCCAGGTAATCGCCGCCAACCCCACCCTGCGCCTGCGGGAGGAGCTGGGAACCGAGTCCAGTGTGTACTACATCCCGCCAGAGGGGGCTGCCTGACTATGACCACTGCGACTAGGGAGCGCATGGCTCCCACGTTTACCCCTGGCAGGCTGGCCTGGCTTGGGTTCCTGGCCATCGCCCTGACTGTCGGCGCGCTGGCCTTCTACGAGGTCTTTTCCAGAGGCCTGATTGTCACCAACCTAAGCGACTCGGTACCCTGGGGACTGTGGATCACCATCGACCTGTCGGCAATAGCGCTGGGCGCAGGCGCCTTCACCCTGTCCGCGGTGGTGTACCTCTTCCGGCTGAAGCGATTCCAACCCATCGTGCGCCTGGCGGTCTTGCTGGGGGTGATCGGCTACACCACGGCGCTACTGACCCTGATCGCCGACATTGGTCGCCCCGATCGCTTTTGGTATCCCTGGGTGTACTGGAATGTGCACTCGGTGCTCTGGGAGATCACCTGGTGCATCACCATCTACCTTGCCATCATGTTGGTGGAGTTCGCCCCGGTCATCGCCGAACTGCGGCCCCTGCTGCGCTGGCCGGTTGTGGGGCGCGCAGCCCACGCAATTCACCGGCTGGCTCCTGCGTTGGCATTGGCAGGGCTGCTGATCTCCCTCTTGCACCAATCTTCGCTGGGTGCCACCTATGGGGTGCTCAAGGCGCGCCCCATCTGGTTCAAGCCCAGCATGCCCATCATGTTCATTGTCTCAGCCGTCGCCGTGGGGCCGGCGGTCACCATGGCCGTCGCATTGATCCTGGAATGGATTACCGGGAAACGCAACCTGCCCCATGACCTGCTGCGTACCATCGCCCGTTTTGCCGGCCTAGGACTGCTGGTCTACACCTACGTCAAGCTGTGGGACCTGGCCGCGGTGACCTATTACGGCCGCACCCCGGGATCCAGCAGCGCCTTCAGCCTGCTGAATGAATACACAGCCTACAACTTCGGCCTCTGGTTCGGTGAGATCGGACTGGGCATCGTGATCCCGGTCTTGATGTTCCTTGTCCCGCGCTTCAACCGAAATCCGGCCAACCTGGTCCTGGGCGGGCTGCTGGCCGCGCTAGGAGTGGTGATCAACCGCTGGAACGTCACGGTGTCCGGGCTGATCGTCCCCCTGACCTATTCACCGGGCGCCGGTGTCCAGTTACTGCCGGGCAGCTACACTCCCAGCCTGACCGAATGGGGGGTTGCGATCGGCGTGGTCGGGTACGCCTTGTTGGCCATCACCCTGGGGGTCTGGCTGCTGCCGCTCTTCAAGACCCAACCGGCGGCACATTCCAGTGGGCAATTTGATCCGCAAGGGCGAAGATAAGCGGGCCCGCCGTGCGCCGGCTTGCGCGCGACGCGTGCCAGGCACGGCAGGATGAGCGTATGCAGGATCCGCCCGCCAACCCCCTGATCCTCGCGCTGCTCTTCATCGCCCGCTGCCTGATCCCGGTCGGCATTCTGCTTGGACTCTCCTACCTGGCTCGGCGCCTCAGCCTGGTGCAGGAGCCTCCTCCGCCTGCCGCCGAGTCCGGCCAGATGGAACCACCCGACGATGGATTGCTCCATGATCTCCCGTAGGTCCTTGAGCAGCGCCGTTTTGCTGCTTGCCGCGGTCGCCTTCGCCCCCGGCTCTCGGAGGCTCGCGAGTCCGGCCGCTGAGCTGCCCCCGCCGCCCATTCATTCGCCCGGTTC
>CAYHJH010000180.1:0-4065 GCA_964356605.1 uncultured Anaerolineaceae bacterium | reverse complement strand
TTGACCACGTCCAAGTAGGTCGCGAAGTAACCGCTCAAGAAGGGGACATAGGTCAGCACCGCCACGGTGATCGGTTGCGGCTTGTGGACATGGTCAACGAACTTGGCCGGGTTCTGACCCAATCGCATCGCGGTGGACTATGGCCTGTTCAGGATTCGGTAGCCATCTCGACCACCTTGGAAAGGAAAGCAAAATCGTCTCATGGCACTCGCTCCAACTCCGGCAGCGGCAGCCACGCCCAGCCGGGCGCGAGACGGGTCGCAAGCCGGTGCCAGGCCATGCTGCCCCGGCGGCGAAGCATAACGGTGCGGGCGCTTGTCCGGACCCGGGCGTCGCCCCGGTCGGGAGCAGGCTCGGCAAGGGCCGTCAAATAGAGTGGAATCAGCCGCGAACGCGGGGCGCCGTGCCGCACGATTCGTCGCGTCCGGTACCCGCTTGCCCATAGCGCCCGGCGAAGGGTCGCAGCGTGGAAGCACAGCAAGTGCGGCCGTTCCAATGAGAAGTGACCAAAAAGATTGGGGACCTCAACGACCAGCGCCCCGCCAGGGCTCAGCCACCTCCCTCGCAATTCGATCAGGTAGCCGACCGGGTCTGTCAGGTGCTCCAAGACATGCACCATCGTGATCAGGTCAAACCGGTCCTCATTAACTTCCTTCAGGGCGCTCAATTCCGGATACACCTGCAGCCCTCTGCTGGCGCAGTAGGATCGATAGACCTGCGCCGGTTCGATCCCGACCGTCACGCACTGATAGGCTGCTTGGATGGCCTCCATCAGCCTGCCGGTCGAGCTGCCGATATCGAGGTGGCGGCTGATGGTAGGTACTTCACGGCTGATCAGGCTGCTTAGATGCCGAGCGCGGCCGGCCTGCACGCGCAGCTCCTTATCGGTGACGGACTCGGCCCGTTGGTGCTCCGTGACGTAATAGGAGAGGTAATACGCGTCCAGCGCCTTATCCGACATGCGCGGCGACTGGTAGACCGTACCGCAGTTGTTGCACAATCGGTAATCCACACGGTCGCCGTCGCGGTTGAGGCTCTCGAATGGTCGCCAATCACCGCTCCCGCAGATCGGGCAAGCCAGGACCACAACCCAGTGCGGAACAACAGCAGGAGGAACAGTGAGTGATTGCCGGATCATCACGCGCCCTCGTTCACCCCTCTAACCCGCCGGACCGCACCACTTCCCCAGCGTCGCAGAAGCTCGACCGGATGCAGCAATGGCCTCACCAGCCTGAGCCTGCGGCCCGGCCCGAGTCGCACGACAATCTCGGCTTCTGCCCATCGCCCAACAGTTTCCCCCGGCCAGCGAACCCTCGTGACGTTCCCGTCGGACATCCGCCAGGTTGCGTCAACCAAGTTGAAGATGGTCTCGCGACCGCCACCCAATCTGATGTTCTCAATGCTCTCTGGCAGCCGGTAATGCGGCGCGCCGCCTTCCAGGTGGCGGTAATCGTGGCTCTGGTGCACCACGGTAATCGAGCCGCTGGCATCCACCACTGGCACCTGCATCTTGCGCCCGGCGAAAATCATCCAGTTGTCCCATCCGGACCGGCCCAGAGCGAAGGGGGGCAGCCCGCGGAACAGCCATCGGGGGAAGCCAAAGTAGTCGCTGCCCGCCGGGAGATGGATCCGGCCCTCCTGCCTCAGGCGTGCACGCACCTCGTCGCTCCAACCATTGGAGAAATCGAGCGCGCGCGCCAGGTCCAAGTCCCAACGCTGACCGACGATCAGGAACCGCTCAAACTGTCCTGCGACCCGCTGCAGCGAAGGCAGGAAGTCATCCAGCAACAGGATGTCGGCGTTCACATAGGTCAAGAGTGAGTGGGTGGCCCTCTGCTGAGCCAACTCGAAGATCGAGCTGATCAGCGGCGTTCCGTTGTCATTTCGTTCCACCGCACCCAGGTGTCGGACGCCCAACTCCGTCGCTGCATCTGCGATGCCCAGGTCATCCCCGATTAGGAGTACCTCTACATCCCGACCCAAAGCCTGCCAGGAGCGAATGGCGTTGCGCTGGATGGTCGAAACATGCGGATCAATGAAAGGCTTGGGAGCGGAAAAGATGGTGACACTCATCACTGCCAGCCTTAGTCGCTCCCGCCGCTTCGCCTGCCCCAGCGAGAATCCACTTCGTATTCCGTTTTATGGGCTACCTCAGCGTTGATCTTCGCCAACCAAGGCTCTCGCTCGACCAGTTCCAGGACCTCTTTCCAGGAGAAAGTATCCCTACCATTGAAATAGCTATAAACGCGGCGAACCAGCTCCAGGTCCTCGGGAGTGTCCACGGTCCAACGGTAGTGGCTGTAATCGTGGTCGTCCCAAACCTGGAGCGTCCGAAAGCGACCCGGTTCATCATATAAGTACGGCATCACGTGCTCACGCTGGTGAACTTGGTCGGCCTCCCGCCAGGCCCGCTCAAGGGCTGCCATCGAGCAAACTTCCGTGTCGAGCCCAATTGGGGAGCTCCGCCGTCCGGGCAGCCGATTGGCGGCAAAATCGACCGGCGGGTCGGCATCCAGAAAAGCGCCCACGGTCTGGTCGATCACCTCCGGGTCAATGAGCGGACAATCTGCCGTCAGCCTCACCACTACGTCCGCCTGATGCTGGCGAGCCGCTTGATAGAAACGGTCCAATACGTCCATGGTGCTACCCCGGTGGCAGGCGAACCCACGTTCCTCGCACAGCCCGGCGATCGCATCGTCTTCGACATCGAGCGTCGTGGCCACGACCAGGGTGTCCAATGTCCGAGCGCGTCGCGCCCGTTCGACGACCCGCACCAGCATCGGCGTGCCCTCGATGTCAGCCAGGACCTTTCCCGGCAGCCGACTGGAAGCCATCCGCGCTTGCACGATCACTACAACCCTGGGACTGTCGCCCGTCACGCCAGGACCTTCTTCTTAGCCGCGGCCATTCCGTAGGCCCGAAGAAGTTCATTGAAATTGGTCAGCCAATTCGCGCGAGCCTCTGCAGTCCGGCGCGCTGCCAGCCCAAATTCACCTAGCCGTGAGTGAACTCGAACCGCTTGACGAAGGCCGTTGGCGAGCTCATCTGTATCCTTGTCCCGAAACCACCAGCCATTGACTTCCGGCTCCACCCACTCCCGATTGCCCGGGATATCCGAGACTAGCGCCGGCAGGCCGCAGGCCATGGCCTCCAGCAGTGAAACCGAGCTGCCGTCGCTGTGAGAGGCACTCACGTAAAGATCCGCCGCCCGGTACACCTCCGGCAGGCGTTCGTATTCCACCTGGCCGGCGTAATGCACGCGCTGGTCCAGACCCGCCAACGCGATCCGCTGCTTGATCTCCGACTCCAGGCTTCCGGAGCCCAGCATCAACAGCCTCAGTTCCGGACAGCCTGCGGCGGCTCGGATGAATCCGTTCACCAGCACATCGATTCCCAGCAGCGGCTCCCAGGCGCGGGTGGACAGCACGACAAACTCCGCCTCCCAGCCCAGTTCCCGCCGCAACCCACTCGCCGGGCCGGGCGAGAAGTGGTCCAGATCCACCCCCCAGGGGAACTTTACGATCCGCTCGGCCGGCATGCCGAGCTGGACCGCCCGTTGCAGGACCGGTTCCGAATCGCAGACCAAGACATCCGAACGCGCCAGCGTCAGCCGCGCTTTCCAGCGGCCGGCTCCCCGCCGCGCCTGCCACAGCAGGTCGGAACCCCAGGACATCGTGACCAGCGGGCGAAAGCCAGCCAGCGCGGCCAGAAAGGCCGGTCCTTGCACCGGGCCGGCATGGACCAGCTCAGGGCCGATTCGATCCAAGACCGCCCGGACTTCGCGCCGGGCACGCGGCACATGGTGCCAGGCCAGCCGACGCCGGCCGCCCCACCAATCGATCAAGCGCACTCGCTCTGGGATCGGTCGGGTTTCCAATTCCTGGCCCCTGTCTTCCAGCCTCAAGTAGCTCACCTCGTGCTCAGTCTTGGCCAGCGCCTGCAGGAAGCGATGGTCGTGCGGCGTATAGTCTTCGGAGAAGTAAACGACCCGCACTCAAGCCCTCGAATTCGTGAAGGAAATCACAAGCAAACCCCACGGGACAGGCAGAGCATTCACTTACGCCT
>CAYHJH010000179.1:0-4070 GCA_964356605.1 uncultured Anaerolineaceae bacterium | reverse complement strand
CGGTCCGCAACCGCCTGAAAGTTCGCGAACTCAGGCGGACAGTTGAAAGCCTTGACCGAGAGGCCGCCTCAATGCGGCCGACAGACCAGGCACCACTACCGGCCACGCCTGAAGCGCCGAAAAGGGCCGAAATCTAGCCGCTTGTTATGCTGCCTTAGGAGACTTGTTGTGTTCGTTCCATATCCGGTTGGCCGGTTCTGACTGGAAGTCCACCCCTCGGCTTTCGCGGAAAGGTTGGCCGCAAACCTCAGGCGCGATCCAGAAGAGGTTCGACTACTCCAAGCTCTCTGCGAGTGCAAACAAGATGTCCCTCTCAAGGAACGCAGGGTACCCAGGCTTGTCTTCTCTGTTCATGACCTCGAACACGAACCCGTCCTCTTGCCAGCGCAGCACCTGGAATGGGAGCTCCGGGTTCCATATCGCCGACACTTCGCCCGTCGGCATCCCCTCAGCATCGTCGAAGTCGGGCATCAGCGGTATGCCGTCCCACCAACCCCTTACGTACTCGCCTGTGACTCCCCGCACTTGTGCGAACTCGACGCCGTACACAGGTCCGTGGATAGCGCGCAGTTGCTGCGGAAGGGAGGAGAGGTCAGCTGCCCAGGGATACATCGTGATGTACAGCGGCTCGTAACCTCGAGGCCTACAGCCTTCGATGTCACAGAAGTCGTATGCCAGGCCAACGCTTGGCGGATACCACAGCCCATCTATTTCTCGCTCAGGTAAGTACCCCGCGCCCCGGAACACAAACCCTTCCGGGAGTGCCATTTCTGGCTCCTTGACGTCGAACCCCGCGAGGGCTTCCGCCTCGCTGATGGAGATGGGAGACGCAAGGTTTTCCGGTCCATGAACTTGACCAGCTTCCGGGGTTACGAACACGACGGTCATGAGCTCCTTGGCCTGTTCCTGGAAAAGCTGGGCGATCCGCTGAGCCAGTGTCTCAATGGATGGAAACGAGAAGATCGTCACGAGGATCAGCAACATGCAGATCGCGGTGGACACCGGAGCGCGCAAACCGCCCCCTCGGGAGAAGGCTCCCCGGAAGGCGAGCCTGTTGACCAGTCGGGATGGATTTCTGCGCGTGTTGACTTTCGCCGCCGAGGTGGCACCTTCCTGGCCCACCCTGCCCTCCGCGGCACGATAATATCGAGCGGAGGTGGCCAGATCAGGTGTGAACCTGAGCTGCGCACCTTGCCACAGCTGCGCCTCGAGGCGTTCCACGTAGTGACGGTCCGGATGCATGGCGCTGGACAAAGCCACTAGTTCGCTGGCTAGGTCGGCATCCGCCTGCCGCACGCCAGCGGGAGCGGGGAGGTTTTCGTCGACCAGGCGGGCTGATATGAACGCATCCAGCTCTTCCATCACTTGACGGCTCTTTTCCATCATCGCTCTCTCCCTTCATGGATCAATCGTCGTCTTAAGTCCTGCAAGGCGCGAGAGACAAGCATTTTGACGGCCCCTTCGCTCTTCCCCATCACGTAACCCACATCCGCGGCGCTCAACCCGCCAAACACCCGAAGCGACAACGCCTCCGCCCTGTCGGGGGTAAGACCCCGAATTGCGTTGATCAGTTGCTCCCTTCTTGACCGTTCAACGACGGATTCCTCGAGGGAAGGATTGGGGTCAGCCATCCGGGTACCCCACTCCAGGGGCAGTACCGTTTGCCAGTGCCTGAAGTGGTCGGCGGCCTTGCGCCGTGCGATGCCAAGCAACCAGGCTGCGTATTTTCCCTCACCCCGGTAGCCGGAGATGCTCTCAAACGCCGCAAGAAAGGTCTGGGAGGTCAGATCCTCAGCATCGGGAACATTCCCCACTCGAACAAAGAGGTATCGGTAGACGTGACTGACATGGCGCCGGTAAAGCTCAGCGAAGGCCAGGGGGTTCCCGTCTGTCTGAAAGGCCATCTCTTCATCATCACACTGGAGTGTGTCCAAATGGATGAGGCTCTCGCCGACGAAATGGTTCCGGTTATCCATCTAGCGGTTTTCTGCGTTGCCTGTGTGAGACACAGTGTTCTTAGATATGTCGCTGCAAACCATCGATTCGTAACAGAGGCGGCAGTTTTGGGGATTCTCCTCCCTTACCACGACCAAGACCAATCTAGAGGATGTCGCAACCGAAGTCAGCGCTTCTACCGAGTTGAGCCTGGCATCTTCCAGGGCAGTCGCCTAGATCACTACACGCCCGTTCGTGACCGCCCTCACAAGTTGGTTAGTTCGGGGATGCCGGCTTGGCCAGAGGTGCAACCGCGAATCCGCAGCGCGGCCCTCTGTGTGATTCACCATGCCGGCAAGCAGTTTCAGGCTGAGCGAGGTGGAGCTGCCCAAGAACTCGACGTAGAGGGGGAGGAAGGGGATGATGCTGGAGAACCCCACGGCGGTCATCAGCTGCGCGAAGGCGACGATGAGGAGGATACGATGCCAGCCGGATGGTCCCTCGGTGGCGCGGGCGGCTGCGGTCGCGCAGGGGGCCTATGATACCGGATTCGTGGGCGCCCAAAGGCGCCGTCGACGTCGATCGCGAAGTCTTGCTCAGGGCTTGCCTTCAGTTAAGTTCCCATGCTAAACTTGCGGACAATTAAGCACAGGAGCTTAATCCATAGCGAATTAAGCACGAGAGCTTAATGGGAAGGAAATTAAGTTCCAGAGCTTAATTCCTACGAAATTAAGCTTGAGAGCTTAACTTGAGATCCATGCCAGGTCAAAGATATCTCGCGATCGTAGGGGACATCGTTGGTTCAAGGATGGTGGAAGGCCGCGCGGATCTGCAGGCGCGGCTGCGGACGGGCCTGCGGAAGGTGAATGCGAAGTTCGCCCACACGATTGAATCGCGCTTTGCCCTCACCGTGGGCGACGAGTTCCAGGGTCTACTCGGAGCCGTCGACGACATCACCCGGATCCTAGCAACGCTATGGCGTCATGCTCATCCCACCGACCTGAGATTCGGGATTGGGATCGGTGAGCTTGAGACACCGCTGAGATCCCAGGCGCTGGGAATGGATGGCCCCTGCTTCCACCGTGCGCGAACCGCGGTGGAGCGGGCCGCGAAAGAGGGGACCCCGGTGGAGGTCGAAACCGGCGAGCCGCAGGCCGCATTTGAGATATATGCCGCTCTATTCGGCTTCATGCGGAAGCGGTGGACGAAGAAGCAGCGGCTGGTCACGGATCTATCGTTGTCCGGGATGGATGGGAAGGATATTGCGGAACTGCTCTCCATCAAGCCCGCAGCGGTCAGCCAGCACCTACGCGCGGCAGGGGCAGACTATCTCGTCCGGGCAACAGAAACCTGGCTGGAGGCGCTTCGCCGCCTCATGCCGGAGGCGTAGCTAGGAGGGCTGGGACTAGGTGCTCGAGTTCTATCGGGTCGGATTGTTGGCGTTGATCTTGAGCGAGTACGGGTTCCGGACCAGAAGCCAGGCCGTTGCGCGGTTCAGCGGCTTGTGGCGGCCCTGGCGCACGGTGCTGCGCCTGGCCTACTGGGTCGCTCTCTTGCTGCTGGCCGGCCGCGGCGGCCCAGGCGGTGGTCTCCTGGCGCTGCTCGGTGGATGGTTCCTGCTGGGCGAGTTGGGCGCGCTGCTGCTGCGCTGGCGGATGAGGGCAGACATCTCAGGCGGTCGCCCGCATGGCGCGGCCCTCACGCATCTGGCGCCGGTCTTCTTCGCGGTCACGTTCCCTCTGCTGGCCCTCGGGTTCCGCCGGCTTGGCCTGAGCGGCTTGGAGCTCGGGGGTGCCTTCCCCGCGCCGGCGCTGGAGGTCGCGCTGGGGATCGTGTTGCTGTGGTGCTGGGCGACCCTGCTCACTGTGAGCGTGGTCGACCTGGCGCGGCCGGCGCAGGTGCTGGCCGAGGAGCAGGGTGCTGTGGGTGCGGGCGAGCTGATCGGAATCCTGGAACGCCTGGTCACCTTCGCCCTGGTACTCAGCGGGGCGCTGGCCGCGGTGGGTTTCGTCATCGCCGCCAAGGCCGCGGCGCGCTTTCCAGAGTTCAAAGACAGGGCCTTCGCCGAGTACTTCCTGATCGGCACCCTGACCTCGGTGGGGACCGCACTGCTTCTCGGTCTGGCTCTGAAACCG
>CAYHJH010000178.1:0-4074 GCA_964356605.1 uncultured Anaerolineaceae bacterium | reverse complement strand
CCCGGCCAGTCGCTGACGAACAAGTTTCCGGTACTGCACTACGGCCCGGTCCCGCGCTTCGATCCCGCGACCTGGGATTTCCGGGTATGGGGCGAAGTCGAGGCCGAAAAGCGCTGGAATTGGGCGGAGTTTCTAAAACTTCCGCGTACCAAGCTGATAATGGACATCCACTGCGTGACCCGCTGGAGCAAGTTCGACACCGAGTGGGAAGGCGTTTCGGTGAGGAGGCTGGTGGAGGAGGGTCACATTTTGCTTACGCCGAGCGCCAAGTTCGTCTTGCAGCACTGCGAATATAGCTTCACCGTCAACATTCCCCTCGAGGTGGCGCTGGCCGAGAACTACTTGCTGGCGACCCACTTCAACGGCGAACCGATCAGCCCGGAGCATGGTTTCCCACTGCGGGGCGTGGTGGGCTCCATCCCCAACCGCAAGGGGCTGATGTCGCCCTATTTTTGGAAGGGCGGCAAGTGGCTGCGCGGGCTCGAGTTCCTGGCGCAAGACCGGCTCGGTTTTTGGGAGCAGGCCGGGTACCACAATGAGGCAGATATCTGGAAGGAGGAACGCATGGCCTACTAAGCTGGCCAGCCTGCTCCGGATCACGGCCCTTCGACCCCTCGGCCCTTCGGCAAGCTCAGGGTGCACAGGCTCGGGGCCCTGCAGGCTCAGGACGCGGTCCTTCGACCCCTCGGCCCTTCGGCAAGCTCAGGGTGCACAGGCTCGGGGCCCTGCAGGCTCAGGACGCGGCCAACCTGACGCCCGGGGACTTCGCCCCGGGTGCTTCTTTTCATGCATATAATCATTTGAGGCCTGGATGGAGGAGGATCGTTTTCGCCGCGCCCGTGAGCGCATGGTGGAAGAGCAGCTCCGCGGGCGCGACATCACCGATCCCCGCGTCCTGCAGGCCGTGGGGGCCGTCCCCCGGCACCAGTTTGTCCCCGAAGATCTGAGAGACCAGGCTTACGCCGACGGCCCGGTCCGTCTGGACCATGGGCAGACCATCTCGCAGCCCTACATCGTGGGCCTGATGTCTCAGCTGCTCGAGCTCCGCGGCAGTGAGACCGTGCTGGAAATCGGGACTGGTTCCGGCTATCAGGCGGCCGTGCTGTCGCGTCTGGCAAAGCAGGTGTACACGCTGGAACGGGTGCCCGAACTCGCATCCGCAGCCGCGAATAGGCTCAAGGAGCTGGGCTACACCAATGTGGAGGTCATCGAGGGGGATGGTTCAGCCGGCCTGCCGGAGCACGCGCCCTATCCGGCCATCGTGGTGACGGCCGCGGCGCCCCGGGTGCCGGGGCCTTTGAAGGATCAGCTGGAGGTCGGCGGGAGACTGGTGTTGCCGGTCGGGAGCCAGGATGGACAGATGCTGGAGCTCTGGCGCCGGAAATCAGAAGATGATTTCAGTCAGGAACGGATCGCCCCAGTGGCCTTCGTCCCCCTGCTGGGTGAACATGGCTGGTCCTCCGACGAGCGGCCATTCTGGGCCTGGTGACTAGAGAGCTGCCTTGGGGTCAGCCCTCCACCGGCGGGCGCAGGTAGGCGATGGCCTTGCTGGCTTCGCCGTTCATCACAACCTCGGCGTATAGGCCATCGGCGACGGACGGGACGTCGATCACCCGAACCAGGTCTTCCCATTTTGCGTCGTCCGGCAGCAGCTCTGCGAGCGAATTCTCCGAACCGTCAAAGAACTGGCGGTTGAATTCGTCCCCACTGTCCTCCAGGGCCACCGCCAGCGGGAAAATCTTCGCTTCCACCAAGTCTTGGAAGAAGTGCGTGCCGTAGGAGGGCTCAGGCGCACGGCTGTCGGGAACGACTTCTACCAGTGCCCTCGCATGGTAAATGTCCCCGTAACCAACTGGGATGCCCAGCCCCGGGTTGTGGCTTCCCCACCGGCCAGGCCCTACTAAGATGAAGGCCTCCCCAGCCAACCGGGCATTGATCCGACCGACCAGCCGTGCCAGCGCCGGCCGGTCCTCCTCCCGAACGATTTCTCGATACGCGTAGGGAGAGATATAGACGAAATAACGCACGTTTGTGACCCTTCCATCAGGCACGAGCCGGCGGCTCAGGAAGAGCCGCCTCTCCTCAGGGATGTTGGTTGGGAGCTCGACTCGCTCCAGTTCCATCCGGCTTTGCGGCCGACACTGGAGCAAGAACACCGTTGGCTCTGGGATGTCTCTGTCGGATTCGTCTAGCAGCGCCAAGAACTCAACATCGACCGGCCGCCGGTAGGCCACCTCCAGCCTCTGGAGCACCTGGGTCATGTGCGCCGCAAACTGTGTGCGGCGCAGCAGGCCGCTGAAAGTCACCACCGCCTCCTCCGGCTTCAACCCCACCGGAGCGCTCACAAAGTCCTGCAACGTGTTTCCCACATAGCGCTGCCCGATCCAGCGCAGCCCAAGCGAATCGCCGGCCAGCACCTGCTCCACCGGGACGGTCCTCATCGCGTTGGCCTGCAGGTCAATTAGGTCGACGAAGTGCTGTGAGTACCGCCGGATGCGGTCGGGATCCGTGTCGGGCCGAAGCTCGGGGTGGCTGAGGGCCACCAAGCGCGGGTAGTCATTGTTTACTGGATCGACGGCTCGAGTGCCCAAGCCCCAGACCAACCGCAGGAACCCAGCCCGGCGGTCGATCTTGGGACTCCAACGGTACTGGTTGCGCGAGAAGGCCACGCCGGCCGCGTCGGGCAGCAAGTAACCATTTACCTGGCGGCCGCGCACCTCCTGGATCAAGACCGCCATCCGCTCGTCGTAGTCCAGCAGCTTCTTGCTCTTGCGGTAGAGCAAGACATCCGGGTTGTAGACACCGGCGTACACTCGGGCGATGGCCTGAAGCAGATCGCGCAGGTTTTCCTTGGGCGAGCCCTGGTTGCCGCAAAACACGCTCTCGTACTTGCCGGCGAACGAGAAGCCGAACGAGTCCTCCAAGAGACTGGAGGAGCGCACGATCAGCGGGGTCGGCCCCAGCTCTTCGAGCACTTCTCGCAGTGCATCGGCGTACTCTTCAGGGAATCGCCCGGCCTCGAATCGTTCGCGGATCGCCGGATACTCGTTCCGGATTTCCGCCTCGCTCTTGTATTTCTGATTGGCGTAGTCGATCAGGTCGTTGAACTGATTGAAACGATAGAAAACGTCGGCGGCCAGGAACCACGAACGTGGGAAGCGGAGCCGCTCGTGCAGCTCCGGTTCTGCTGATTTCGTCAGGACTCCCCGGGCCAATTCGAGACCGGCGGCCTTGCCGCCGATCTTGCCGCGGCCGATGCGCCGGTCGCGGATGGCCTTTAGATCTTCGATCGAAAACCATTCTTTGGCGATCCCGACGTACTCGAGATGGTCGCTGACCATGGCTTTGATCAAGACCACCTTGATTTCCTGCAAGTGGTGCTCGATCTCAGTTCGCTCGGCCGCTGGGAGGGCCTCGTAGGACTCGCCTTGGGTGAAGAGCATGTCCCACGGCGCCAGCTCGGGGTGGAAGGTGAGCACAACGTTGCTGGTCCGGCCGCGTTTGCCGAGCGTTTCCCGGACGATCGACTCGAAGAGTTCGTGCGGCAGGTTGTAGGCGAAGTAGAAATCGGTCAGGTTGTCGCGGGTGATGTGGAGCCGATTCATCCAGATGTCAGTCGGTTCCTTATTCAGCGGATCGCGCAGTCCCTCCCGCTCCTGGGACTGGATCGCCTTCTCTCGCACCTCGGCCTCGAACGTCTCTTTGGCAATGACCCCGCGGCGGAACAGTTGTTCCCGCATCTGCTCGCGGATCTGTGGAGCGAGGATCGGATACTCGTGCAGCTCCAAGAGCAGCGTCAGGACCTTGGGGAAGGCGTCGGGATCGAGGGCCATGGCGGTCTAGATTGGGATTCTAGTCCAGGCGTGGGACCGCCCGACGGCTCGGCCGAGCGGTTCGACGATGCCGTTCGACAGGCTCACGGTGCTGAGCGAAGTCGAAGCACTCAGTGCCCTGAGCCCGCCGAAGGGCTCGATGAGGTCGAGGCGAGGGGCTTAACGGCCCAGATGCATGGGCATGATGACGTGCAGGAAGTCGTCCCGACCGACTGGCTTGATCACGCCGGGGGCAGCGGGA
>CAYHJH010000177.1:1989-4086 GCA_964356605.1 uncultured Anaerolineaceae bacterium | reverse complement strand
CTGGCGTTTGCCTTAGTGTTCGTCTCCCGGCTGGCGGTGGTGGGACGGTGGACGTCGCTGCTGTGGCTATCCGGTCTGCGGCTGCCCTTGTGGGAGATCCTGCGGGTCACCTTCGCCGGAATGTTTGCTTCGAACTTCCTTCCGACCAGCGTCGGGGGCGACATCGTTCGCCTGGCCTGGACCGTTCGGGTGGAGGGGGATCGCGCCAAGTACGCGAGTTCGATTGCGGTCGACCGGCTGGCCGGGCTGGCGGGGATGGCGATGCTGCTGCCGCTCGGGATCGCCCAGGTAGTAAGTTCCGGCGTGCTCGAATCGGTTCGCAAACTCTCGACCGTGGCAATCGGTGCCGTGGCTCCCTCGCGTCCAATGCGCAGGGTCGAGCGGACTCTGCGCGGGGTCGTGGAGCTGATGGGAGCCTGGCTGTCCAATCCGAAGGCGCTGATGGCAGCACTGGGGTTCACCTGGATCCACATGACCCTGATATTCATCGCAATGACGGTGCTATTCCAAGCGTTGGGAGAATCGATCAGTTTCTGGCAAATTGCGGGGCTGTGGAGCTTTGTATACTTCATTTCCCTTTTCCCCATTTCGATCAACAGCCTGGGTCTGATGGAGGTCTCGGCCGGGTTGATCTATTCCAGCATCGGTGGCGTGGCGGTCAGCAGCGCGCTGACGGTTGCACTGCTAAAGCGAACCGTGGAGTTGCTGGCGAGCCTGCCCGGCGCGGCGAGCTTGCCGGGGTTGCTGGCCTTACGGCGAGCTCCGCTTCCGGCCGAGGCCGGGGGCGCCCCGGAGTAGGTGCGTGACGCTTGAGACTCACTCTGAACACCAGTCGCGGCCCCGCCTCGCTCCATCGGATGCCGGCAGCCTGCGCACGGGTCCACTGATATCGAAACAAGTCCGAGCTGCGTTAGCGGTGGTCGCGAGCTTGCTGGTGCTCGGCGGAGCGGCGGTCAGCTATGCCATGGCCATGCGGCTCCCGCTGAGCCACGATGAGCACCAGTTCGTCGTCGGAGGGTGGTTGCTGGGAGAGCATGGGCTGCTGCCATACCGCGACTTTCCATTCCATCACGTTCCCAATCTGCTCTTTCTCTACGCCTTGCTCGGACGGATCACGCCTGCGCTGCTTTGGAACGCGCGGATGGTTTCGGTGCTCCTGGGTGTGGGAACGTTTGGGCTGATCTTTGCTTTCGCCCGCCAGCGTCATGACGGGGCCAGGGGGTGGTTTGCTGGGACCGCTGCGGTGCTCTTGCTGCTGCTGAGCCCTTTGTTTGAGTACACCAGCGGCCGAGCCTGGAACCATGCACTGCCCACCTTCCTCACGGTCGCGGCCTTTCTGGTCCACCTGGCGGCAGCGAGGCGCTCGCATGTGGCGCGGTGGTGGGTGTGGAGCGGCGTCTTGCTCGGGCTTGCTGTCGGCTCACGCCTGACCTATGTGTCTGCGTTGGTCCCCTTTCTGGCGTTCATGCTCATCCCCCCTCGTTTCGGCTCGCCGCGCCGTTCCGTGGCAGCGTTCCTCGCAGGGTTTGCTGGCAGTCTGATCCCGTCTCTGCTGTTGCTCGCCCTCGCTCCAAGGCAATTCTTGTATGGAAATGTAGTCCACGCGATCCTCAATGTCCGCTATCGCCAGTCGTTGGGGTACACCAGCGCTATGAGTTTCCAGGGTAAGCTCGCCTATCTCGCAGAGGACGTTCTGTCAGATCCGGCGCAGGCATTGGTCTTCGCGGTGTTTGTGGCACTGGTAGTGATCGCGGCGATCCGCATTCGACGCGGCGGGCAGGCCTCTGGGCGCGAATTCTGGTTTGCGGCGGGTGTGGCGCTCTTTCTGTTCCTCAGCGGCTTTGTGCCGACACCCTCATGGGTCCAGTACTTCTACGCGCCAGTGCCGTTTATTGCGCTGAGCCTGGTGATCTTTGCCACTGAGAATGAGACTCAGGCGAGGCCCATCGTGATCGCGGTAGGGATTCTCGTCGTGACTCTCGTGACCCTGCGCTGGGAGACTCTGGCCCAGGTCCGGCTGTTGGCGCAGCGGGAGGCCTGGGTCCCGATGCAAGTTCATGCGCTCGGAGAGGAGGTTGCCGAGAGGACTGGCGACGG
>CAYHJH010000177.1:0-1889 GCA_964356605.1 uncultured Anaerolineaceae bacterium | reverse complement strand
GCCCGCGACTTCGACTTCCGTCTGCTTGCGACGCTCCTGGCCGGCGGCAGCCTGTACCTGGCGGCAACCTACGTGCCGGGAGTGTCCAGCTACCCGCTCTCGCTTGGGTGGTCAGAAGCAAGCCGCTATTACTACGGCTCCCTGTTCCTCTCACAACCGCTGTACGGATTGAGTGTGCCGCCCAGCGTACTTCATCCGAGCCGCTATTTGCTCCAGGCGATCCCCTTCCTGCTCCCGAATTCCGGACTTTGGCTCCACCGGCTGTGGCAGATGCTGCTGTGGCTCGGGCTGCCACTCACTGCTGCAGGCCTGTTGGTGAGGCGCCTTGAATTGCCGCGCGGACCGGTTCGCTGGCTTGCCCTGTTGTGGGCATTCCTTTTCATGTTCCAAGGTCCCGTCCTCTACCACCTGCTCGTCTCTGTCATTCTTGTGCTCTGGGGGTTCCGCGCGGACAGGCTCTGGCGCTCGCTTCTCGTCGTTCTGGCGGCCTCGGCCTGGGCCGGGATCAGCCGGATCAACTGGGTGCCGGTGCCGGGTTTCATCGCGGCGACTCTGTATTTCCTGGAGCGTCCGAGAGCGGGCGAGCCGCTTCCCCGCTACTGGGGGCGGCCGCTGCTCTGGATCACGGCCGGCAGCCTGACCGCCCTGCTCGCTTACAGCGGCTACATTCTCATCTCGGGTAATGAGGCGGAGCAATTTGGTTCCAGCCTGACATCGGACTTGTTGTGGTACCGCTTGCTCCCGAACCGCACCTTCCCGCTCGGGATCGTTGGAGCGGTCGGGCTGGCCTCGCTGCCGATCGGCTTGCTGCTCTGGCGCTGGATCGCTGGTGGAGGCCGCAGCCTCAGTCCCGATCGCTGGCTTCCGGTGGATGCCATGCTCGGTGTGCTGCTGGTGGGCGGAGTAATCGTCAGCTTAAAGATCGGGGGAGGCAGCAACCTGCACAACCTGGACGCCTATCTGATCCTGCTGCTGGCGCTCGGAACATACGTGTACTTCGGCCGCACGGCAGGCTCGGACGCCGCCCGCGCACGGCTCCGCTGGGGGGAGCATGCCCTGCTGGTCGCGGTTCCGTTGACCTTTGTTCTGAGTGCTGGAGCGCCGGCGCCCAGCCTCGACCACGATTTTGCAGCGCGGGTGGTTGGGGAGATCCAGAGGCAGCTCGGCGCCCTGGAGACTCCGGAACCGCGGGTACTGTTCATGTCGGAGCGCCAACTGCTCACGTTTGGGTATCTGGAAGGGCTTGAACTGGTCCCAGACTACGAAAAGGTCTTCCTGATGGAGATGGCCATGTCGGGCAACCGCTCCTATTTGGATCGGTTCCATACCGCCCTGCGCGACCAGACCTACGACCTGATCGTGAGTGACCCGCTGAAGATCCAGTACCAGGGCCGGTCGCGGGCCTTTGGGGAGGAGAACGACGCCTGGGTGAGGGAGGTGTCGGAGCCGGCGCTATGCTTCTACGAACCGGTGCTGACCATCGAGGAAGCCGCTGTGCAGATCTTGATCCCCCGCAGCGCGGAGACGCCCTGCACATGGGACGGCGACAACTAGTGATAGACTTCACAAACAGCCCTCAATTCCCCTGGCTTGACGGTCCAAGAAACCAGGCTATAATTCAAACACTGAATTTTGGATGGTGGTTCGTTGGATAAGACGCCCGAAGAGAGCTTGCGCGACCTAGGCCTGCTGGAAGAGATCGAGCGCGATCCGGATACCACCCAGCTCAGTATGGCGACCAAGCTGGGGGTGGCGGTCGGGACGGTGAACTGGCACGTCAAGCGGTTGATCGCCAAGGGCTACGTCAAGGTCAAGCGGGCCGAGCGACGCAAGCTCAAGTACATCATCACGCCGGAGGGGATCGCCCTGCGGGCCCGGCTTACCCTGCA
>CAYHJH010000176.1:0-4125 GCA_964356605.1 uncultured Anaerolineaceae bacterium | reverse complement strand
CTCGCCGCGCTGATCGGATCCTGTGCGGGACCCCAGCAGCCTCCGCCACTCACCATTGCAGCCGCCGCAAGCCTGGCTCCGGTCTTCGACGAGCTCGGGGCAATCTTCCAGGAGCTGACGGGCGCGGAGGTCGTCTTCTCTTACGGAGCCACCGGCAGCCTGGCAGAGCAGATCCGCAACGGCGCTCCTTTCGACGCCTTCGCCTCTGCCGACGCGCTGCATGTCGATGAGCTCATCGCCGAAGGGCTGCTGGTGGGCGACACGCGCGCCGTGTTCGCCCTGGGGAAACTCGTGCTGGTGGCGGCCCCGGGGGCCGGGCTCGAGCTGAAGTCGGTTGCGGACCTGACCGACCCTTCCATTCGGACCGTCGCCATCGCCAATCCGGCCCACGCGCCGTACGGCGTGGCCGCCATCCAGGCGCTGCAGCAGGCCGGCGTCGAGCCGCAGGTCAGGCCCAAGCTGGTGTATGGAGAGAGCGTCCAGCAGACCGGCCAGCTGGTCCTGAGCGGCAATGCCTCGGCCGGGTTGCTTTCTGCGACGACCGCGCTGAGCCTGGACCTGCGGGGGTTAGAATTGCCGCAGGAGATGCATGACCCCATCCTGCATGTGGCAGCTATCCATGTCAACACTCCACACCGCGAGCTGGCCATTCGTTTCGTCGATTTCCTTGGCTCGCCAGAAGCGCAGATTGTCTTCGAGCGTTTTGGCCTGCTGATACCGGAGCGCTAGCGTCATGTGGACTCCGCTTGCCCTCTCGCTGCGGGTGGCCGGACTGGCGACCCTGCTGGCGACGCTGCTGGGGATCCTGATCGCCGCGCTGCTCGCCAAGCGCCGGAACCTGTTGGCGAACCTGTTTGCCGTCGGTGTCAACCTGCCTCTGGTGCTGCCTCCCACCGTCTTGGGCTACTACCTGCTGGTTGTACTGGGCGCCCGCTCGCCGCTAGGTGCCTGGCTGGAAAGCTTAGGAATTCCTCTGGTCTTCACCTGGCAGGGCGCAGTGATCGCCGCCTCTATCGTCGCCCTGCCGCTCGTCGTGCAGTCGACGAAAGCTGCGATCGAGGGCGTCGATCCGAGCCTGCGAGATGTGGCCCGAACGCTTGGAAGATCGGAGGCGTCGATTTTTCTCAGCGTCACGCTGCCGCTCGCATGGCGAGGCCTGCTGGCTGGCAGCATGCTGGCCTTCTCCCGAGCGTTGGGAGAATTCGGCGCGACCCTGATGATCGCCGGCAACATCCCCGGGCGAACCCAGACGCTGTCGATCGCGATCTACGACGCAACCCAGGCTGGGAACCTTCAAGCCGCAAACCAGATGGCGCTGCTCCTGACGATCGTGGCAGTCCTGTTCCTATTGGGGATGCGCTACCTTGGCCAGGCCCTGGCAGAGGCGAGGCCCCGTGGGTGAGTCGCTGCGGGCCGACTTCGAAATCGGCCTGCCCCGATTCCGGCTGGCGCCGAATTTCGGCCTCGGACCGGAGCTGGCGGTGCTCTTCGGACCTTCTGGCGCGGGAAAGACTCTTACGCTGAAATCCCTGGCGGGTCTGGTCCGGCCCGATCGAGGCTCGATTCAGCTCAGCGGACGGGTCCTGTTTGACAGCGACCAGGGCATCGATCTCCGCCCCCAGGCGCGCAGGATCGGCTATGTCCCACAGCACTACGCCCTCTTTCCTCATCGATCCATCGCCCAGAACATCGAATACGGCCTGCATGAGCTTTCGTCGACCGAGCGCCGGAACCAGGTTACCGAGATGCTGAGCCTCATGAGATTGGAAGATCTTGCCGATCGGAGACCGGGTGAAGTTTCGAGTGGCCAGCAGCAGCGGGCCGCGCTGGCGAGGGCGCTCGCTCGCCGGCCTGACTTACTGTTGATGGATGAACCGTTCGCAGCCGTGGAGGAGGATTTGCGGGCCCACCTGAGGGCGGAGCTGGTGCGGGTGCAGGGCGAGACCCAGATCCCAGTTCTGCTCGTTACCCACAGCCTCACCGAGGCCTACAGCCTGGCGCAGCGGTTGGTGGTGCTCTACCGCGGTGAAGTCATGCAGCACGGCGCACGGGATGAGGTCTACCGCCGGCCCAGCACGCCGGAAGTAGCCAGGCTCATGGGCATGAGCAATATCCTGAGTGTGAACGTGGCTGGGCAGGACCGGGGCCAGCTGTCAGTGGACTGGAACGGAGTTCGACTGGCGATCGCGCACGACGGCGTCCAACCGTCCGGCCCGTCCCTGGTCCTTGGAGTGCGCCCGGAGGAGATTTCGTTCGTCGGACCGAACGTCACCGAAGACCTTCCGAATCGCCTGACCGGGTTCGTCGAGCGTGAAAAAGAATTCGGCGCGGATCATCTGCTCGAAGTGCAGGTCAACTCAGGTCGGTTGGAGGTGCGGGTAACGCACCCCTTCTACGTGGCAACGGCGCTCGGCGTCGGCCAATCGCGTGCGCTGACCATCGATCCGAACCACTTCCACATTTTCCCCAAGCGGGGCTGAGTCGATTCTCTACACAAGAAAAAGGGACGGGCCGAATGGCCCGCCCCTGGCGTTAGTCGCGATCCGATCAGGAAGTTTGCTGGTCGGCTTCGCTTTCCGGAAGGAATCCGTAAGCCAGGGCCAGGCCAAAGTTAGTACCCAGGAAGGCCAGGATAGCCGTTGCGATCAGGTATTGGTCGATCAGCGCACCAACCAGCACACCAAACACGGCCCCGACCACCGTCGTTGCCAGCACACTGAGCACAATAGTCTTAATCCCCTGAAGCATTAAGCCCTGATTGTAGAGAGGGCGAGCGCCGGCGTCAAGCTGCGCTAGCGCTGGAAATACACCGGCAGTTCGGAGAGCGCCTTGCCTAGCCGGGTTCCGTGCCAGCTGATCAGGCTGCCATCGATCAGGTGCACGCGGCCGGCCTGCACAGCAGGCGTCCCGGCGAACCAACTCTCGACCTGCTGCTTGTGGTCCTCACCAAAGCCAAACGGTTCGTTGGGGAGCAGAATCACCTCAGGCTCCGCCTTCCGAACCTCCTCCACAGTGACTCTCGGGTAGCGCATGTCGCGCTCGCCCGGATCCTCGGCCTCACCGATCCCCAGATCGGCTTCGAGCGGATACTTCCGCATCCGGCCGGCGAACACGTTCATTGCCCCCGACTTGGCCAAGACATCGTGGGCGTAGGTCTGATAGTTAAAGGTCATGAACCAGGGCCCGACGTTTGCCTTCTCTCCCTGCCAGATTGGGCAGAAAGTCGGGATGGCCAGCCGGCCGGTGGTGGCTCGATCGGTCCAGTCGAGCGTGCGGGCCAGGGTCTCGACCCGCGCGGCCTGCTCCCCAAGCTTGAACAGCTTGACCAAGGTCCACAGCAGATTCAGAGCATCGAGCGTGCTCTTCGGGAACGTGAGCCAGACCGTCACCCCGGCCTCGGCGAGAGCCTCCACCGAGTCTTTGCTGTTTTCCTCGCGGTTGGCGATGACCAGATCGGGTTCGAGCCGGCGGACGGCCTCGATGTCTGGCGACCGGGTGCCGCCGACCCGGGCCAGAGCAGCCTGGGGGTTCTCGCGCGGCCGACAGAAGTCCGTCACACCAACCAGACGGTCGCCCACTCCCATGTCATAGAGACTCTCCGTCATCGACGGAACGAGGCTGACCACCCGCCTGGGGGATTCGTCAAAGGCGAGAACAACGGTTTCATTATCCAGAAGGTTCATGTCTCACTGTGAAAAAAAACCAGGCCATAGTATTGGCCTGGATTGGGTTCCCGTCAATGGGAGGTGGGACTGAATCCCTGCTCTGCCCGAAGGAGTGGCTCAGGGCCTTGGGATTCTCCCCGTTACCCCTTCCCGCAAGTACATCCGCCGCCAAGGTGGCGATCGCACGGCCCGTTGGCCTTTTCTTCGAGTGCCTTGAGCTCATCGTAGGGCTCAATCTCATGTTTCAGGAACTCGGCCCGCCGGTCCTCCCGCTCTAGCAGCACGATCACCGCCTGCTTCAGCGGCAGGACCTCCACGACTCTGCCCTCGCCCAGGGGCGTCATGACCCGCTTCTTCACCTTCGGGAGCTCTTTGCGGGCCCTTACGTACTCCTCATATTCGTAAACCAGGCAGCAGCGCAGCCGGCCGCACATGCCGGTGATCTCTTGCGGACTCAGCG
>CAYHJH010000175.1:0-4126 GCA_964356605.1 uncultured Anaerolineaceae bacterium | reverse complement strand
CGCGCCATCACCGGCTTCCTTGATCCTGGTTGGCCGCTTGAGCCGGCGCGCATTGAATCCATGGCAGGCTGCCTGACGGCGATCCGCCAGGCACTTACCGAGGCTGGCTACGAGATTCAGACGCTGCGGCTGGCCACCCCACCGCCACTACAAATCGACAGACCCGTCCCCCCACGGGACCGGCCGGCGCTGGCCAGGCAGCTAGAGGCCGAGTGTTTCCTGCACGGAATCGACTACGCCAACATCGGCCCGGCGCTGCCTGAGGAACCGAACGGATTCGCAGCGGTGCCGGATGTGCTTGCGGCCGCGGAGAGCGTCTTTTGCTCTGGCCTGTACGCCAGTCCGGCGGGTGGGCTCTCCTTGTCCGCCGCGCGGGCCTGCGCGCAGGCGATCCAGTCTGCCTCCACGGTCTCGCCAGATGGGTTTGCCAATCTGCGCTTCGCCGGTCTGGCAAATGTGGGGCCGGGCTCGCCCTTTTTTCCGGCCGCTTACCACGACGGGGGGCCGCCCGCGGTGGCGCTGGCGACCGAGGCGGCCGACCTGGCAGTGGAGAGTCTTCAAGGAGCTACCTCGCTTGCGAACATCCGCCGGGAACTTGTTGGCAAGATCGAGACCCATGCCACCGCTCTGGCCCAGGCCGCCGAACCCATAGCGACCCAACGGAACATGCGATTCCTCGGCATTGATTTCTCGCTGGCCCCATTTCCAGAGCCGGACCGATCCTTGGGCACCGCGCTGGAGGCACTTGGCGCCCCCGCGGTTGGTCTCTCCGGGACGACCGCGGCGGCCGCTTTCCTGGCGGATTGTTTGGATCAAGCGCACTTTCCTCGCACTGGCTTCTGCGGCCTGATGCTGCCGGTCTTAGAAGATTCCATCCTGGCTATGCGCGCCGCTGAAGGACAACTCGACCTCACCGACCTGCTGCTGGTATCCACGGTATGCGGCGCCGGGCTGGATACCATTCCCCTTCCCGGCGATACCTCGGCGGAGTCGATCGCGGCTCTGCTGATCGATCTCGGCGCCCTCGCCCTCCGTCACAACAAGCCACTGACTGCCCGGTTGATGCCTATTCCCGGGAAATCTGCAGGAGATGAGATCCACTTCGACTTCCCCTACTTCGCCGACAGCCGGGTCATGGCCTTGCCGGCGAAGCCGCTCACCGATCTGCTGGCCTCCTCTAGCATGCTCGATCTTGGCGGTCGGCCGCGATGATCAATCCTCGAATCCCGGCCAGGCTTACACCGTATGTGAGAGCTACCTCCCGCCCTACGTTGTGCCCTCTATGGACCTGCTCAAGGATCTAAATCCTCAGCAGCGCGCAGCGGTGACCGCGCCGCTGGGGCCGGTGCTCGTACTGGCCGGGCCGGGCTCCGGCAAGACCCGGGTGCTCACCCATCGCCTGGCTCATCTGATTCAGGAGATGGAGATCCGCCCTGAGCAGATTGTCGCCCTGACCTTTACCAACAAGGCGGCCCGAGAAATGGAGGGGCGCGCGCTGTCTTTGCTGGGGAACCGCGACGTCGCCGATGTGCGGCCTCGCTTGGGCACCTTCCACTCCTTCTTCGCCCGTATGCTGCGGAGCGAGGCTGATCGGTTGCCAGTCAGCCGAGACTTTGTCATCTTTGACGAAGCCGACCAGCAGGCGTTGGTACGGCAGGCACTCAAGCAACTCAATCTCGATCCGCAGCAAATTCAGCCGGCCCAGGTGCTCGGAGGCATCTCGCGGGCCAAGAATGAACTGGTCGATCCGGCTGCCATTCCCACCGACACCTACTTCAGCGAGATTACCCGGCGGGTCTACGAGCGCTACCAGGAACTACTGCTGGCCAACAATGCGCTGGACTTCGACGATCTGCTGATGTTGCCGAATCGCCTGTTTCAGCAGGATCCGGGCTTGGTGCTCAGCTACCGCCTTCGCTTCCCACATCTGCTGGTGGACGAGTTTCAAGACACCAATACCGCCCAATACCTGCTGTTGAAGGCGCTGGCAGGAGAGCGGCCGGACATCTTCGTGGTCGGCGATCCGGACCAGTCGATCTACCGCTGGCGGGGGGCCGACTACCGCAACGTCCACCGCCTGAGGGAGGACTACCCCGCGCTCACCACCATCCTGCTGGAGCAGAATTACCGGTCAACCCAGACCATCTTGGACGCCGCCAGGGCTGTGATCGACCGTCAGCCGGGACGTCAGCGCAAGCGGCTATTCACTGAGCGTGGGACCGGCGGCCCCATCCACGTTCACGAGGCCTACGACCAGGACGACGAAGCCCAGTTTGTGGTCGACTCAATTGCGATGCTGACGTTGACGGGAGAGGCCGATCCCGGAGACGTGGCGGTGATGTACCGGACCAACGCACAGTCCCGCTCGCTGGAGGAGGCGTTCTTCCGCGCCGGGCTACCATACCGTTTGGTCGGGGCCCAGCGCTTCTACGGACGCAAAGAGGTCAAGGACCTGATCGCCTACCTGCGGTTGATACTCAATCCCGCGGACCAAGTAAGCCTGGGGCGAGTGATCAACGTGCCTCCGCGCTCCATCGGGGCCAAGACATACGAGTCGCTCACCAGCGCTGCACAAGCCGGCAAGTCGCCCCCGGCCGAGATCCTGCTGGCGTTGGCCAGAGGTGAGGCGATTCCGGAGATGCCCACCAAAATCCTTGGCCCGCTGCGCCAATTCGGCGAGCTGCTCCAAGGTTGGTTGGCACTCAAAACCCGCGCATCGGTGGTCGAGCTGATCGACCGAGTACTGTTAGACATCGCCTACCGGGAATACCTGGCAGGCCCGGGGGGCGACGACCGTTGGGCGAATGTGCTTGAGCTGCGCGGCGCCGCCGAGGAATTCAACTCGATCGGATTGGTTGAATTTCTGCAGCAGGTGGCGCTCGTTTCGGACCAAGATACACTGACCGAAGGCCAGAACGCCCCAACCCTGTTGACCTTGCACGCCGCCAAGGGGCTGGAATTCCCGGTGGTGTTCATCATCGGACTGGACGAGGGAGAACTCCCCCACCACCGATCGCAAGACGACCCGGAGGCCCTGGCCGAGGAGCGGCGGCTGTTCTATGTCGGATTGACGCGGGCGAAAGACCGGGTGTACCTGCTGCGAGCCTTCCGCCGCCGGCTCGCCGGAACCTCGACCCTATCCGAGCCCTCTCGCTTCCTGGAGGACCTGCCGGCCGACTTGCTCGAAGGCGATCTGATCGGTATGCGAACGCCCGAGCAGGCCATCTACGCCCGGCAGACCCAATGGGAGAACCGCGTCTCCAGACCGCACCAGCCGCGGTTTCAGGTCGGCATGCGGGTGCAGCACCCCAACTTTGGAGAGGGAATCGTGTTGGAAACAGCCGTCGAGCAGGACGACGAGGAAGTGACCGTGAACTTCCCCCAAGTCGGCGTGAAGCGGTTGGCCGCCTCGTTGGCAAACCTCTCCATCAAGGAATAGAGACTCTTTGAGGATCTTCCTCACGGGAGGCGCAGGCTACATTGGCTCCGCCGCCGCCCAGATGCTGCTGGCGGCCGGGCATCAAGTCACCATCTTCGACTCGCTCGTCACCGGCCATCGCGCGGCCGTACCAGGCCGGGCGCGGTTCATCGAGGCCGACTTGACCGATCGCGCCGCGCTGCTGCAGGCGCTGCGCGGCGACCGCTACGAGGCGGTGCTGCACTTTGCTGCTTTTATCGAAGCCGGTGAAAGCATGCAGCAGCCCGGGAAGTATTTTCAGAACAACTCGGTGAACTCGCTCTGGCTGCTGGAGGCCTGCATGCAGGCCGGCGTCACCCGATTTGTCTACTCCTCCTCCGCCGCGGTGTACGCCTCCAGCGACGAGCCGTTGACCGAGGAGTCCCCGCTTCGCCCCGGAAACATCTACGGCCAGTCCAAGCTGATGACCGAAACTATCCTGGAGTGGTACCGGCGAGTTCGCGGTCTGGGTTACGCGGCGCTGCGCTACTTCAACGCCGCCGGCGCCTTGCCCGGTCGAGGGGAGGCCCACCAGCCCGAGACCCATCTGATTCCCTTGGTGCTGCAGGTGGCGCTCGGGGAGCGCAAGCAAGTCCAGATCTTCGGCACCGATTACCCGACGCCAGACGGGACCTGTATCCGCGACTACATCCACCTGGCCGATCTGGT